>SLFB01000136.1 GCA_007124475.1 Vibrio sp.
GGATGAGCTCACTTGGCAGCTTAGCTGGTCAGTGAGTTGAGTATAATGATAAGCATAGTTGCAGTGGCGGCAAGATGGTAAAAGATAATGTCTATTAAGTCATTTATTTATAAAAAAAAGCCTACTAATCGAGTGATTAATAGGCTCTATACCTTTCCTACTTGAAGCTGCAGGGGTGTTGACTACGTCCTTCACCCCAATCACATCGTCTATCTATGCTCATGGGGACTCACTTGCCACCTACCTGCAACTCCAAGTTGTTTGGGTATATGGCGTGTTTTATTCTGATTACAGCTTAAAACGCATCATGGCATTTTTCAGTGACACAGACAGTTGCGCTAATTCTTGACAAGCTTGCGCTGTTTGATTTGCTCCTTGCGCGACATCTTGTGAAGCATGGTGAATATTTTCAATATTACGCGTTAACTCATCTGCCACTGAGTCTTGTTGGCTACATGCACTGGCAATTTGTGCGCCCATATCCGCGACTTGCGCGATAGATTGCTCAATAGAATGCATCAGTTGCTGCGAATGGTTACCTTGTTCAACACAACTATCGATACTAGAGCAAGAACGGTCGGTTCCTTCCTTAGCTTGCTTCGCCATGTTTTGTAATTTTTCGATGATAGAGGTGATTTCACCGGTTGAATCTTGAGTTCGTCCCGCCAGGGTACGTACTTCATCTGCCACTACGGCAAAGCCACGTCCTGATTCACCAGCCCGAGCGGCTTCGATTGCAGCATTGAGCGCTAAGAGGTTGGTTTGATCGGCAATGTCACGGATAACATCAACAATCATATTGATTTGATTTGACTGCTGTTCAAGTTCTGCCACGGTATGACCGGTTTGTGAGATGACTTCTGCCACTTGGCTGATGGCATTAACCATGACTTTGTTATCACTAGCTCCTTCTTGAACCTGCTTGTTGGTGGCATCAATTTCTTGTGCTGAGCTTTCCGTGTTGGTTGCTACATCGGCAACCGCTGCTTTCATTTCACTCATTGCTGTAGCGACTTGAGTGATTTGATCTTGCTGCTCTTGCATACCTTGGGCAGATGAAGATGAAATTTGTGACATTTCTTCAACCGCACTACTTAATTGCGTCACGGCAGCGATGGTTTCTTCGATCAGTTGGCGTAAATTATTTTGCATCGTAACCGAAGCGTCAGCCAATTCACCCAGTTCGTCATTACCAATCGCTTGTCTATCGATGGATTGTGACAAATCACCTTTAGCAATCGCATTCGATTGGGCGACTACCAGTTTAAGTGGACCACAGATAATGCGAGTAATAAAAATGGTCACCACAAACATGATGGCAAGTATCACTAAATTAATGACGGTGGAGCTGATATTAATGCGGTCGACTGCGTTGATAATGTAGTCTTTGTTACCGTCCATAGCTTTACTGAGAATATCAGATAACTGCTGGATATGAGTTTCAATTGCTCCGAAATCTTGGCGAGAACGGTTAAGAATTTGATGGGCACGAGCTTGATCTTGCGCAGATAAGGCTTGGTTAAACTCAGCCATGGCTTGAGTGTAACTTTGCCAATGGCGCATTAGTTGATTGTAAATACGTTCTTCTTCTCCCGGCCATACCGTTTTACCATACTCCTTGAGCGCCGTATCGGTATCTTGTTGAAATTGACGGCTTTGGTTTAAACGACTGGTTATTTCACTACTATCATTGGCAAGCAGTGAAGCAAACTGGGTGCGACGCCAGTAGGAAATGTTATCACCGATCCCATCCACAACTTCAAATGCTGGAAACGTATCTTCGGTAAAATTAATTAATTGATTTTTAATCTCGCGGTGCTCTGTATGCAAAAAGAAAGCGAATGCAATATTAATGAGAGCTATTAGGCCAAAGCCGCTAGCGAGTTTCTTACTGATAGACATATTTTTTAAAAACATGAATAAGTTACCTTACACTGGGTTAATTGGGTCGGTCGCAAGTACGGTAATGTTGAGCACTTGTTACCCAAAGCCGATGGGTTAGATATCCATAATTTTGTGATCTTTGTCCATTAATCGCGGGATATTATCACGTTTTTTATTATCTGTATCACCTGATTTAAAAGTAGCCAATAAATCAGTAAAATGAGAGTGATTTAGCAAATTTTTTTAATACCTGTGAGATAAGGAGGGAAGGTAAAAACTCACTTATGCTACTAGTGGTTGAAATGAATAGAGATTCGTTGATCTACCCCTAAGTATTTCTTGTTGAGATAGGCATAATTCATAGCTACATCTAACTGTAACTGTTTGTAATAATTCGTTGTCAGTTAGCGTGACGTTTGCTGGTTTTTGCCCATGGTCTCAGGAAGAGTGAAATGATACGCCCTTATATTAAGTATTTTATTCCGTTATTTATCCCCCTCTGTATTTTATTATTGCCTTTGTCTGCCTTTCCCTTTGAGGGAGTGACGATCATTCAACAGCGAGTGATTGCGATATTTTTACTGGCGGCTTTATTGTGGGTGTTTGAGCCCATTCCAATTTACGCTACCTCGGTAGTTATTATCGTTTTAGAGTTGCTGATGCTGTCTGATAAAGGGCTGTGGTTATTTAAAACCCAGCAGCATCTGCCGGAATTTGGCAGCTTACTACGGCATACTGATATTATGGCAAGCTTTGCCAGCCCAATCATTATGCTGTTTTTGGGTGGCTTCTTTTTAGCCATGGCAGCCACTAAATATCGTCTTGATGTTAACCTTGCCAGAGTGCTACTCAAACCTTTTGGTCAAAACCCGAAATTTGTTATGTTGGGATTAATGTTGATCACTGGGGTTTTCTCAATGTTCATGTCGAATACCGCGACTACGGCTATGATGCTTTCTATTTTAACCCCAGTGATTGCGGTATTTGGCCCTAAAGATCCGGGACGAATTGCTTTTGCGCTGTCTATTCCTGTGGCGGCCAATATTGGCGGTATCGGTACACCGATAGGCACACCCCCCAATGCCATCGCTCTTAAATACTTAGTTGGCGATAACCTTATTACCTTTGGTGAATGGATGGTATTTGGCGTACCGTTCGTGATCGTTCTTATGGCTTTAGCGTGGGTCTTAATTGGCTGGATGTATCGCGCTGAGCAAAACAAGATTGAATTAAATATCAAAGGTAAATTTCTTAAAACTCCACAAGCCATCATTGTTTATATTACCTTCACATTAACCATTTTACTGTGGTTAATGGGGTCTATGCATGGTATGGACTCTTATACCGTTGCGCTGATCCCTGTGGCAGTATTTTCTGTAACCGGAATCATCAATAAAGAAGACCTTAAAAAAATCTCTTGGGATGTATTATGGCTAGTATCAGGTGGTATTGCCCTTGGCTTAGCGTTAGATAGAACCGGCTTAGCTGAATTAGTGGTCAATAGCATTCCATTTGATCACTATTCACCTTATGTGGTGCTATTTGGCTCAGCTTTCTTATGTTTGGTTATGGCTAACTTTATGTCACATACGGCAACGGCTAACTTATTAATGCCGATCATGGCGGCATTAGGCGCTTCAATGGTATCGCTGGTACCACTAGGAGGCGAATTAACCTTGATACTGGTGGTGACTTTTGCTGCTTCGCTGGGCATGTCTTTGCCAATTAGTACTCCGCCTAATGCGCTTGCGCACGCAACGGGACATGTTGAAAGTCGACAAATGGCACGTGTTGGTGTCATTTTAGGCGTGGTGGGTGTGTTGATGAGTTTTGTGATGATTTGGTTGTTACACTTTATTGGGCATATTGGTTAATGATCATCGAAACGATAGATCCGCAGATGCAAACCTTAGTAGAGCGTTATTTTATCTCAGCGCAGCGAACGGTTTGTTTCCCAAGTGGGAGCGTGATTTTAAGACAAAATGGTTATAACGATCGTTTGTACTATGTGAAATCAGGCGAGTTATTAGGTCAATTTCGCGAAAAGGAAGGGCGGACGATCCCTATTTTTGCAGCTTCAGCGGGAGCCTTTATTGGTGTGCACAGTTTTTTTTCTGGTCATTGGATAGCATCATCAACCGTGATAGCCGAAACGGATGTCGAACTCGGTTGGATTGATCGCCATACTCCGGTGGTCAATGAGGCGCAATTTGGACCACTGAGCACGCAATTTATGCCCGTGATCGTGGCAGAATTATCTCGTCGCCAGCGACGAGCAATGCAAGAAGCTGTGGCGAAAGAGAAGGCTCTGGAGCGTTTGCATATGGCAGAACAAATGACCACTTTAGGTCAGTTAGCTGCCGGGATTTCCCATGAGTTAAATAATGCCATCGGTGTAGTCAGTAGTAAGACGGAGCGATTAGAAAACCTCTTTATCGACTTACTCCATCAAGTGCATCCTGAAGCATGCCAATTTTTCGACTTTGGGCTACGTTATGGACAAAAAGTCTCTTCCAGCGAAGCCCGTGAACGAGGCGCTCGTTTTGCACAGCGCTACCAGTTACCAAAAAGTTTGGCTCGAGAGTTAGCCCGCGCCGTTCCTGAAGAAACGTTGACTGAACACTGGCTCGCCAATCCTCATTTGGCCATCCGATATTGGCAGATGGGGCGTGATTTACACGATTTACGCCTGGCTACTCAGCACGTGGTGGGCATCGTTAAATCAGTGAAGCAACTGGGCCGCAGTGATCGTTATCAAACCGAAGCGGTGGATTTAAATGAAACTCTGAATCAAGCCTTAGCTTTATTACACAGTGATTTGCGTCGGGTGTCTGTCAGTTTGCAGTTTGGCGAGTTGCCCATCCTGACTGGTTCTCGAACCGAATGGGTGCAAGTGTGGGTCAATATTATCAAAAACGCTTGTGATGCCATGCTCGATACGGAGCATCCACAGCTTGAATTACAAACCCGTTATGAAAAACAGCGGCTATTGATTACCTTGGCCAACAATGGGCCAGAGATAGATGAAGCCATGCGTCGCAAGTTGTTTCAACCGAGCTTTACCACCAAAAAACGCGGTTTATCGTTTGGCCTTGGCTTAGGGCTGGCGATAGTTAAGCGAATTGTCTCCAGTTATGGTGGCACAATTGTGGTGAAAAGCGATCAAGAAAAAACGATTTTTAGGATCAAACTACCAGTCGAGGATGGATATGGAGAAGCTTAATATCATTTGTGTCGATGACCAAAGGGAAGTACTCAGTGCGGTATTGCAAGATTTACAACCCCTAGCCAGTTGGTTACAAATTGAAGAATGTGAATCAGCCGATGAGGTTTGGCAACTGATGGAAGATCTAGACGCTGATGGAGAATACATCGCGTTGATCATTTCTGATCATGTTATGCCTGGAAAAACTGGTGTGGAACTGTTAACGGAAATCAGTCAAGACTCACGCTTTAGCGCCACCAAAAAAGTATTACTCACCGGTCAGGCCACTCATTCTGATACCATCAATGCCATTAATACCGCTGGGATAGATCGCTATTTTGATAAGCCTTGGAGCGGTCAAGCTCTGGTGGAGTGTGTCAGGCGATTAGTCAGTGAATATATTTTCGAACAAGGATTTGACTACACTCAGTGGCATCAAGAGTTAGACCAACAAGTGGTTCTGAGTCGACTAAGATAACCGCCGGCTAAGATAGCACACCTTCTCAGAGTAAAGCTGTTGGCAACCATGGTGACGCTGAGGGCTTTTATTCTCAGCCTTAATGTGGATGATCATCCCTTGAGGTCAGCCGCTTATTTGCTCTTGTCTCGGGCTCACATCCGCAAGCGGTTACGTTGTTTTGCTCGGTTGTGCCAGTGTCAGTTTTACTGCTGTTGGTATTGCTACTATCAGTTTTGCTATCGTAGCTAGTTTTGCTACCGCAGCCCGCCCGAATCGGTGGGCGGCGGGCAATAACACCAATACACATCAGTCCAATCATTATTACAAATACGCCAAAGGCGATAACATAAACCATCATCACAGCTCCATTTCACTTGTCTGCTCTAAGCAAAAAATAGCCTAGTTATCTGCTGTTTGTTACGACTTCTTCTTACGACTTCTTCTTACGACTTTTGTCTAGTTTTCGATCAGCACTCTTGCTAGTTAGCTAACTTGTGACCTATGTTATTTAGGTTCAGAAGTCATTGATCTGCCAGTCATTGGATACTGATTGCTGGTATAAACTGTAAAAGGATAGCGGATGAGTTTAACCCCAGGAGGCAAATTTCGCCTAGCGATTGAAAATAATCGACCGTTGCAAATAGTTGGAGCCATCAACCCGTATTGCGCCATGATGGCGCAGCAATTAGGTCATCAAGCCATTTATCTGTCGGGAGCTGGAGTGGCTAATGCCTCTTATGGTTTACCCGATTTAGGTATAACGACTCTTAACGATGTACTGATGGATGTTGAGCGTATCACCAATGCTTGTGACCTCCCGTTATTGGTTGATATTGATACCGGTTTTGGTGGTGATTTTGCCCTTACTCGCACGATTCAATTACTGGAAAAAGCCGGGGCGGCGGCGGTGCACATTGAAGATCAGGTGGTGCAAAAGCGCTGTGGTCATCGCCCAAATAAGGCGATTGTTAGCCAGCAAGAGATGATTGAACGCTTGAGTATTGCCGTGGCAGCACGGCAGGATAGCGATTTTGTGATCATGGCTCGAACGGATGCGTTAGCGGTCGATGGAATGGATGCAGCCATTGAGCGAGCCATTGCTTATGTCAACGCTGGAGCCGATATGCTTTTTCCTGAAGCGATGACCGATATCAATCAATATCAACAATTTTCCCAAGCCATTGAAGCGCAATTAGGGCGGCGGATCCCGATCTTGGCCAATATGACCGAGTTTGGTCAAACGCCACTTTATAGTTTAGGCCAGCTGTCGCAAGCTCATGTCGCTATGGTTTTGTATCCATTAAGTGCATTTCGAGCCATGAATAAAGCGGCAGAAACCGTCTATCGTCACCTACGTGAGCATGGTCAGCAACAAGAATTATTGCCGAGTATGCAAACACGGCAAGAGCTTTATGAGTATTTAAATTATCTCAGCTATGAGCAGCAACAAGATCAACAGCGCAATATTAGCGCTAAATAGAGCGACCGAGACTCCAACAAGATGCAATGGCAGATGGACGGCAAGAGAGTAAAAACCTTGTCTAGCACAAATTTGAACAGCTCAAGTCCAGCCTTTAGGGATAGCCAATAATAACGCTCATAACCTTATGAGTACGGTCAGGTAATGTGTTTACGCACATAGCCATGCCACAGCTGCATCAAGTAGGAATGGGAAATTTTAAGTGCATTAAGAAAAGGAGTTCAACATGCCATTATCTTCACTAAATGGTGCGGGATTGCGAGGTCAATGTGCCGGAAGTACAGCGCTATGTACCGTAGGGAAAAGTGGTACAGGTTTAACTTATCGTGGTTATGATATTACCGACCTCGCCAGTCAGGCTCAGTTTGAAGAAGTGGCGCATTTGTTATTGATCGGCCATTTACCCACACAAGGTGAATTGGATGATTACCAGCGCCGTTTAATCAGTTTACGAGGTTTGCCAGCTAAATTGAAAGCGGTGTTAGAAACAATCCCACCTCAAACTCATCCAATGGACGTACTGCGTACCGGTTGTTCTTTTTTAGGTAATCTCGAACCAGAAACTGATTTTTCGCAACAATTAGCCGCCACTGAGCGATTACTGGTTACCTTGCCCGCCATCATTGCCTATTGGTATCGCTTTAGTCATCAGGGGGTGCGTATTGACACTCAATGGGAGAGTGAAGATTCTATTGCTGGCTATTTTCTTGCTATGTTGCATGGTAAACCGGCGAGTGAGCTCTTTAAACAAGCGATGCACTGCTCACTGATTTTATACGCTGAGCATGAATTTAATGCCTCCACCTTTACCGCTCGCGTGTGCGCATCAACACTGTCAGATTTACATTCATGCATCACAGCAGCCATCGGTTCACTGCGTGGTTCATTACACGGTGGCGCCAATGAAGCGGCCATGGCCATGATTGAGCAATGGCAGGATGTGGATGAAGCCGAACGCTGTCTATTGCAGATGTTGGCGGACAAACAAACCATTATGGGCTTTGGGCACGCTATCTATCGCGAATGCGATCCACGTAATGCATTAATAAAACAGTGGTCACAGCGTTTATCGCAACAAGTGGCAGATAGCCACCTCTACGCGGTTTCTGAACGGGTAGAAGCGGTGATGCAAAGAGAAAAACAATTATTTTGTAATGCTGATTTTTTCCACGCTTCAGCCTATCACTTTATGGGCATCCCAACCCCGCTCTTTACCCCTATTTTTGTGATGAGCCGTTTAACGGGTTGGGCTGCCCATGTCTTTGAGCAGCGCGCGAATAATCGGATTATTCGCCCTAGTGCTGATTATATTGGCCCCGAGCCACGGCCTTGGCTACCCATTGAGCAACGAGGGTAAAGGTGCCCACGTTGTTTGGGTATATAAAGAGAGAATAAATAGCATGCTCCATCAATATAGAAAACCTCTACCTGGTCATAACGTCGATTACTTTGATGCTTGCGCAGCGATTAACGCGATTAAGCCAAATGCCTATTGCGGCTTACCTTATACTTCACGCATCTTGGCCGAAAACTTAGTTCGGCGTTGCCAAGAGCCACAATTAACCGCGGCATTAACTCAGTTAATTGAACGCAAATGTGATCAAGATTTTCCTTGGTATCCCGCCCGTGTTGTTTGTCACGATATTTTAGGCCAAACCGCTTTAGTGGATTTAGCGGGTTTGCGAGATGCCATCGCTGAGCAGGGGGGAGATCCAGCGCGAGTAAACCCTGTGGTTGAAACTCAATTAATCGTTGATCATTCATTGGCAGTGGAACATTCAGGTGTCGACCCACAGGCAGTGGAAAAAAATCAGGCTATCGAAGCACGTCGCAATCAAGATCGTTTCCACTTTATCGAATGGTGCAAACAGGCATTTGAGAATGTCAGCGTTATTCCTGCTGGCAATGGCATTATGCATCAAATTAACTTAGAGAAAATGTCGCCTGTTATCCAAGTACAACAAGGGGTTGCTTTTCCTGATACCTGTGTTGGCACCGATAGCCACACTCCGCACGTTGATGCGCTTGGTGTATTAGCCATTGGTGTTGGTGGGTTAGAAGCGGAAACCGTCATGCTCGGCCGACCATCGATGATGCGTTTGCCCGAAATCGTTGGCGTTAAACTATTGGGTCAACGGCAAGCTGGGATCACGGCCACGGATATTGTACTGGCACTGACCGCATTCTTACGTCAGCAACAGGTCGTATCGACGTATTTGGAGTTTTTTGGTCCCGGAGCCTCGCAATTGACGATAGGGGATCGAGCAACCATCGCCAATATGACACCGGAATATGGGGCGACGGCAGGGTTATTTTATCTCGATCAACAAACGCTAGATTATTTGACTTTAACTGGGCGAGATCCAGAGCAGATAGCTTTAGTTGAGCAGTATGCCAAGCAAACCGGTCTATGGGCCGATGCGCTAGTGAACGCCCAGTACGATCGAGTGCTCGAATTTAACTTAGCCGATGTTGAGCGTAATCTCGCTGGACCATCGAATCCTCATCGTCTGTTACCTACAAAACAATTAGTTGAACGAGGTATCGCCGCTAAACCCTGTCTTAATAACCAAAGCCAAGCAAAAACCACTCAAGCTGCCTTACCCGATGGTGCGGTGATCATTGCGGCTATTACCTCTTGTACCAATACCAGTAATCCTCGTAACCTGATCGCGGCTGGTTTATTAGCCAAAAAAGCCAACCAACTAGGGTTAACCCGTCAACCTTGGGTCAAAAGCTCGTTTGCCCCAGGCTCAAAAGTGGCAGAGCTTTACTTACAACAAGCGGGATTATTATCTGAATTAGCCACGTTAGGTTTTGGCATTGTGGGTTACGCATGCACGACCTGTAACGGCATGAGTGGCGCGCTTGACCCCGATATCGAGCAACAAATCATCGCACAAGATTGCTATACCAGCGCGGTATTATCAGGCAATCGCAACTTTGATGGTCGTATCCATCCCCACGTAAAACACGCGTTTTTAGCCTCACCACCTTTAGTTATCGCTTATGCGTTAGCAGGAAGTATTCGGTTTGATATCGAGCAAGACATCCTCGGTTATCATCAGGGACAAGCCATTTATTTGCGTGATATTTGGCCGACGGATGAAGACATTGATCAACTGCTCGCCACTTCGGTTAAACCAGAGCATTTTCGGCAAATTTACGTGCGTATGTTTACGCCGGACGAGGGGCATAACAACGTCGCGCCGTTGTATGACTGGCGAGCCAATAGTACTTATATTCGTCGTCCGCCTTATTGGCAGGGAGCGCTCACCCAGACACGCACTTTACGCGGCATGCGTCCATTAGCGATCTTGGGTGACAACGTCACTACTGACCATCTTTCACCGTCCAATGCCATTTTAGCCACGAGTGCAGCTGGTGAGTATCTCTTGAGTATGGGCGTGCCAGAAATCGATTTTAACTCTTATGCAACGCATCGTGGTGATCACCTAACGGCCCAGCGAGCCACCTTAGCGAACCCCAAATTGGTCAATGAGATGATTAAAGATCGAGACGGCCAGCCGATCACCGGATCTTTAACCCGCATTGAACCGGAAGGCATAGTGACTCGCCTATGGGAAGCGATAGAAACCTATCAGCGGCGTAAACAGCCTTTACTGATCATTGCAGGGCAAGATTATGGCCAAGGCTCTTCCCGTGATTGGGCAGCAAAAGGCGTTCGTTTAGCGGGAGTTGAGGTCATTGTGGCCGAAAGTTTTGAGCGTATTCACCGCACTAATTTAATTGGCATGGGCGTATTACCATTGCAATTTACCTCTGGAATTAACCGGCTAACGCTTGCCCTCGATGGCAGCGAAACTTACGACGTGTTGGGTAACATCGCTCCTGGAGCTGAATTAGACTTAGTGATTCATCATTCTCATCGTCAATCAACCAAGGTGCCCGTGATATGCCGCCTTGAAACCGAAGATGAGTTAGTTGTCTACACTGCTGGTGGGGTATTACAACGCTTTGCCGAGGAGTTTCTTGCCAAAGGAGTTAATAATGATGGCATCGAATAAGTCTGCTTCATTGCGCTCCATTGCGGCTACTTATATGCGCGGCGGTACCAGTAAGGGCGTCTTTTTTGCCTTAACCGACTTACCCGTTGAAGCGCAAGTACCAGGGCCTGAGCGGGATCAATTACTGCTGAGAATTATCGGCAGTCCAGATGCTTATGGCAAGCAGATGGATGGCATGGGCGGTGGTAGTTCCAGTACCAGTAAAGTGGCTATTGTGAGCCCAAGTCAGCGCCCTGATCATGATGTTGATTTTTTATTCGGCCAAGTCGCGATTCATCACCCGCATATTGATTGGAGTGGTAATTGCGGCAACTTATCAGCCGCCGTCGGCCCTTTTGCTATTCATGCTGGCATGTTAGCGGCTGAGCGCATTCCCGAACATGGTCATGTTGCGGTAAAAGTATGGCAAGCAAATATTGAGAAAACCTTAATTATTCATGTACCGATTGTCGCAGGTCAAGTGCAGGAAGAAGGGGACTTTATCATTGATGGGATCAGCTTCCCTGGCGCAGAGATCCAAGTCGATTTTATTGAACCAGCCGCGGGAGGCGCTGGAATGTTTCCCACCGGACGACTTTGTCAGCGTTTGCTTGTCCCTGAACTGGGCGAATTTGATGCGACCCTGATTAACGCTGGCATCCCAACCATTTTTTTAAACGCGGCGCAATTGGGCTTGCAAGGGATTGAAGGCCAAGCGGAGATAAATCAGCAGCCTGAATTACTGGCTAAACTGGAAACGCTTCGCGCTCATGGCGCTTTAGCCATGGGGTTAATTGATCAACTAGAGCAAGCGCAAACCCGTCAACATACACCGAAAATTGCTTTTGTGGCGAAGCCGCAAAGCTATCAAACATCCAGTGGAGACTGGATTGACGCTGAGCGCATCGATCTTGTTGTGCGGGCAATGTCGATGGGGCAGCTGCATCACGCCATGATGGGGACAGCAGCGGTAGCGATTGCCGCGGCGGCTTGTGTGCCAGGCACTTTAGTGAATCATCTCGCCGGAGGTGGTGAGCGACAACGGATCACGTTTGGTCATCCTTCGGGCACACTCAGTGTCGGTGCAGTGGTTAACGCTCAAGCAAAAGGTTGGGTTATTGAACGGGCTTCTATGAGTCGTAGCGCACGAATGATTATGCAAGGATGGGTCAGGGGATAGGATAATCAAGGGGCGAATTATCAAGGGGATAGTCTATCCCCCAAACCATTTGCCCTCGATGATTTTATTGAGAACGGTTTTATTGAGAACCGCGCCGATTACGCTTATGAATCACCCAACTGGTCAATAACGTCATCATGGCTACCGTTAAGGTCATTAAGGGTGCGATCATCAGCAGCGAGTTTGCCAAGCGTGATAGGTGAGTGGGTAACAGTGACAGGCTATAACCAGACAGCACTAATAGTGATATCCAACCGGTGGCGCTGAGCAAAGTGATAGAGAGAAAACGCAGCACAGAAATACTGGCCTGCATACCGAGAATGATCGGTAATAAGGTTCTGATCATAGGAATAAAACGCGCAATAAAAATCGCCAATGCACCATACTTTGCTAATAAAACATCACTTTTTTGTTTTTGCCTCTCAGGGACTTTATCCATCCAGGAGGCAACGATATGCCAGTCTTTGATGTGATTGCCTTGATAAAATCCCACAGCACTACCAAGCCAAGCGGCAATGACTAATAAGCTGATCACGGCGGTTAAATTTAATGCTCCGAGCGCAGCAAGACTGCCGGATAAAATAATAATGCTGTCACAAGGGAGAGGGGCGGCAGGGACCAAAGCACTTTTGATGAAAATCAGCAAACCGATTGATAAATATAGCAATGATAAATCTATCTGCTTAAGCGTCATTACATCTTGATGCCACAAGGCAGAAAAAATAGTCGTAAAAGTATCCACAATTATTGTTGTTACCCGATCCTGAGATAACCTCACTTAGCAACATCAGAGCGGGCGAACTCAAAGTCAGTATTTGCTAGCCAGCAAATGGGTTGAGAGAAGCCAAACAACGCTCATTCGAACATGCCGAGCGGTAGTTAATCTAATGAATTGATTGGTAAAGTATGCCGTTTGCTAACACGGGTTGTAAATCAAAAACCAGTGTTTGCCGCCTGAACTATGAGAGCTGTTTTAATTTTTTGTTGTTATACATAGCCTTATCAGCGAAATCGAGCATGTTTAGCGCCGTTAAATTTGTATCTGAATGATAATGGTGCACAAAAATGCCATAAGAAACGGTGAGGCATAACGCGTGTTGGTTAAGGTGGGCATAAGGATGCTGAGCAAGATAACGATTGAGCGTTTGGCACCATTGTTGTAGTTTTTGTTCATTGCCATTCGGAAAAATGGCAATAAATTCGTCCCCGCTAAGCCGCGCAAGTTGAGTGTGCGGTTCGGCCAATAAGCTTAAGGTGTGACCAACAAAGCGTAATGCTTTATCACCCATCTGGTGACCATAATTATCATTAATGGCTTTTAGTTTATCCACATCAAGGAACGCTAGGCCGCAAGAGCTAAGTCGCGGATCATTAAGTAGGCGCTCTAGCGTTTCAACCCCATAAGCACGGCTGTATAACCCCGTTAGATGATCATGATTTAAACGTTGCTCTAAGCAATTCACTTGCGCAGACAGGCGTTGATTCTCAAGCAGTAAAGCCAACACTGCCGGATGGTCTTCAGGGTAGGCCATCGTCTTGTTTTGGTCATCTTGACATTCTGCCGCTGGGTTTGATGCTTGATTTACCCGGTGCACTAGTTCAGTAAATACCTTGCTCATGCGACTCGCTCCTTGCTGGAAATTTCAGTTAAGCAGTTATTTTGCCAGCAGTTTATGATCTATTGCGGCATAATGTGTCGTAGCAAAACCGTGATTATCAACGGACATATCAATAAAGCTAAGCAAAGGTTATGCCATTTGGTGCTTAAATGGCTTATCAGTGTTTATTGCCGACATTGCTAGCGGGTTGTGCGTTTTTTGAACATCAAATAACATTAGCTCACAACGGTTTAATTGCTTAATAAATAGACACTTGAATGCGACACAATTTGTCTTAGTTCACGTTATTCTTATTTCCCGACTAAATGTACACTCCATTGCTTAACTTCTCTTTGCATATTGGGTATAACC
>SLFB01000115.1 GCA_007124475.1 Vibrio sp.
CTATAGCATCATTACTACTGTCTGATGTAAACTCTTATACGTTAGCGGTTGGTATGCAGCAGTATCTGCATCCTCAAAACTATTTGTGGGGTAACTTTGCTGCCGCAGCTGTGTTATCTGCTTTCCCGATTACTGCAGTGTTCTTATTTGCACAACGTTGGCTTGTTGGTGGCCTAACAGCCGGTGGTGTAAAAGGATAATAATAAGCAGGGCGGCCATCAGGTCGCCCATTTTGTATTGACTCGACGCCTTTTGGTTTGGCCGCCGATCAGTTGGGTTGGTGCATTTTCTGGCGTTACGCATAGCTGGCTGTTAGCTCTATTCCTTACTAGCTTAATGACTAACAGTTTTTGTAACCAAACCTGAGTTTTACTCAGGTTTTTTTATGCTTGGCCTGTTCTATTTTATAAGCATCGAATTATTGAGAGAAAGAGGTGAGAGTGAACCAGATTAGGCTACTGGCTTAAGTGTGGTTATCCTTTCCGACTTGATCTTGCAGTGGGGTGTGCGATCATCCTAATCACATCGTTTGTCTATACTCATGGCAATAAGCTCACTTGCCGTCTACCAACAACGCCAAGTAGTTTGGGTATAAATCAGTTTATAGCTCACGAGTTGAAGGGGCGCAGTTCATATACTGAAGTAAAACGTAAAGGCTTTCTTGTTGTAGTGCCACTTTTCGAAACAGATCAGCGAAAGTCTCATTGCCACCAAAACATGCTTTAATGTAGTGATTGATCTCTGCCGTTGAGTACCCCTCAACGTACATGGTTCTTACCCATTGATATTCAACAGATTTTGTGTTGGTTAAGGTTGATTCACTTAACGTTATCTTATCTATAGTGAGGGACATGATATTTTCTCGTTGTTATTATACCCTTCCGACTTGAAGCTGCAGGGGAGTTAGCTACGTTCGTTCGCCCCAATCACATAGTCTATCTATGCTCATGGGGAGTATGAGAGCCATCCGTGGCTCTCACCACAGGCCAGCCTACGGCTGTTCAAATTTGTTCCAGACAAATTTTTCACTCACTTGCCGCCTACCTGCAACTGCAAGTTGAGTGGGTATATTTCGCCCCCTATGTATCTCAGTAACTCACTCAAGCCGTGATGAGATAGATGGGTGTTTGATGTGTTACAAGCGAATTAAAGCAAAGCAAGATGACGTTTCAATGACAAATGAATGAAGGTATTGATAGTGGTTCAGTACTTTGCTTGACGAGAAAAATATGACTAAATTAACCTTGTAATTTAGCTTTAGCCGCTTCTACTTGTGAGAAGTCGAGGCCAAGCTCTTCTACGGCTTGCTTTATCAGCGTTGGGTTTTGCATCACTTGAGCCATCAATTGCTGCAGCTTGTCTTGTGGTAAACCGAGTTGACTGATCGTGGCCATTGCCATCAGTGGATTTTGCGTCAGAGCCTGAAAAATATCATTGATTTGTTGATCGCTAATTGAGTGCTCTTTTAATAGTGCAATAATTGGATTCATAGCGTTTCCTTTGCTGTACCTTATCAGTTATTGAAGCAGCAGCGGTGTTGGCTACGTTAGTTAGCCCCGGTGAGATAGTTTGTGTCTATGCTCATGGGGAAACTCACAGACCGTCAACCTACAACTTCAAGTGGTTTGGGTATCGAAGTTACAGTCAAACGGATTCAGTGGTTGATTTCATTCGAGCTGACTATAACTTCAGGAAGATTGAGCCTGGAGCTCAAGGTAAACATTGATCGATAAAGTCGACTTGTTCGGACACTTAAACGTAGTAAGCTTCAACAGTGCCTTTTAGCTGAATTAACATCGGGTTACCGTAACGGTCTTTGGCTTTTGGTGACGGGATTTTAATCCAACCTTCACTAATGCAGTATTCCTCGACATCACCTCGTTCTTTACCATTAAAACGAATACCAATGGCATGGTCAAAACACTCGGCAACAAAAAATGGGCTACGAGAATTGCTGGCTAGGCGATCGGGTAAATTAGGTTTAGCTTGAGTTTTATTCATAATATAGCGCTTATGGTTATCAAAAAGTGCGCTATTGTAGACAGCGTGGGCTGAGGGTTCAAGCTTAGTTCTCGCTTTGTGTTACTTTCAGGTATTTGACATGAGCTTCCATTTCTTCGCCAATTTCAGTCCGCATATTCATAAGTCGGATAGCCGATTCACGTAGAGCTATATCTTCTTTAGTCACCGGACACCACTCTGGTACTGATGTTGGTTTACCCTCTTCATCGACGGCAACCATAATGACAATATAGTGGGTAGTCAGACGATGATTGAGTGCTGTTGGTGCACTGGCTTGGACATCAATTGCTACGTGCATTGAGCTTTTACCGGTATAAATAATTTTGGCGTTGACCTCCACTAAATGACCTACATGAATGGGCGCGACAAAACGAATCCCTCCGGCATAAGCGGTAATACAATATTTACCACTCCAGCCCGCAGCACAGGCATAAGCGGCGAGATCGATCCATTTCATGACCGCGCCCCCGTGAACTTTGCCACCGAAATTGACATCACTTGGTTCGGCTAAAAACCGTAATGTAATATCACGTTGACCATGATTCATCGTTTATTCCTTATGATAAATAGCTTCGTAATTGAGATTTACGTTGCTTGGTTATAACGTTTAACGTTTTGCCAAACCTTTACTGTGCAGATAAGTTAGTATGTGTGGGCGAGATTCGCCAACCAGTTTAGTCGTGACTTGCTCTGACCAAGGGGTTTGTTTTTGGTTAGTGCTTCGCTGCCTATAATACTCAATCATGGTCTGGTCATATTGTGTTATTAATGCCTGATTCAGGGACTGATAATGATTATCATGCATAATGACGGACTTTGGTAATCTTGGTTTACGCTCAGGGTTTTGAGCTGGATAACCTAAGCATAGGCCAAATAAGACCGCACAGTGTTGAGGCAGATGCAATAATTCATCAACGGCAGCGGCATTATTGCGTAACCCTCCAATATAGACACCACCTAAGCCCATTGATTCTGCTGCGAGTAAGCAATTTTGCGCCATAATACCGGCATCCACAGCACCAATTAAAGTCAGTTCAATAAAGTCGGCTTGAATCGCTGGGTTGATTTCTGCATGACGTTGATAATCGATACAGAAAACCAAAAATTCAGCAGCCGTTTCAACATAGGGTTGCTGCCCAGCGAGGTCGGCCAGTTGTCGCCGGAGCCCGGCATCCGTAATGCGTATAATAGATATGACTTGTAATAGGCTGGATGAAGACGCGGCAATTCCGGCATCGATAATGCTTTCAAGTTGTGCGCTGCTCAGTGACTGCGGGGTAAATTTTCGTATTGAGCGATGCGCTAATATGGTGTTGATGACAGTGTTCATGTTTTCACCTTATCGAGGAAAATAAATTGACTTTATCGTTTATCCGCTTGTTGGTCGAATGACCTTTAATACGCTCAGCCTGTTGTTAAATAAAGTCATTTTTGATTGCCAGTGGCTCACTTGTCGCTGAATCTTTAGGTTAACTCCTGGCTGCAGGAGGGTTGGAATTTAAGCCGGTTTGACCTTGATTGAATAGAGGCTCAAACCTGCACGTCAAGTGGTTTGGGCATAAGATTAATTGGCAACTTGGATCGCAACTTGGTGCTCTTGAGCAAAACTTTCTATTTCTTTAGGTGGGGCTTGATCGGTAATGATTAAATCGATATCAGCAAGAGTGCCAAGTTTAACCATTGCATTACGACCAAACTTACTATGGTCAACACCTAGGTAAACACTGCGGCTATTTTCAATAATGGCGCGTTTTACTCGCACCTCATGGTAATCAAAATCAAGTAAAGAGCCATCATAATCAATACCACTAATACCTAATATGCCAAAATCCAGTCTAAATTGGGAAATAAAGTCGAGCGTTGCTTCACCGGTGACACCACCATCTTTATTGCGTACTTCACCGCCGGCCAGAATAATATTGAAATCTGGCTTAGCCATTAAAATGGTGGCAACGTTGATATTGTTAGTCACAACCCGTAGATGATGGTGTTCTAACATGAGCGCTTTCGCTACCGCTTCTGGTGTCGTACCGATGTCAATAAAGAGCGTTGCGCCATCTGGAATATGTTTCACTAATGCCGCCGCGATTTTTTCTTTCTCAATTTGTGATGTGACTTGGCGGGTATGATACGAAGAGTTTTCTGAACTTGTTGCTATGGTTGCCCCACCGTGATTACGTCGTAATTGATTGGCATCAGCAAGTTCGTTGAGATCGCGACGAATGGTTTGTGGGCTGACATTAAAGCGCTCAACTAATTCGTCTGTACTGACAAATCCTTGAGTTTGTACCAGCTCGATGATTTCTTGATGACGTTTAACCGCTTTCACAGACTTATCCTTATGACGTTAAGTGAGCTAAGTGTACGGTTTAATGGATTAATTTCAATCAACACGAACAATTTATTCTGTTTTTAAGCTTCGTTTCACATCGAGCGAAGCGCGATTACAGCTAAAGCGAAAATAATTGATGAGGTATCAATGACATTTTTATGGTGTTGGCGTTTTTTCTATTGGCTCTAGAGCCGATCGGCGCCGGATACGTACTTGAGATAAAATAACGCCACTAACGACCATTAAGCCACCAATTAAATGATATTGATGAATGCGTTCGCCCAATATGGTTGCTGCTAAGGTAATGGCGGCAACCGGTAATAAGTTCATAAACATGGCGGAAGAATCAGCGCCAATAGCATCAATGGATTTCACCCACATCCAAGGGGCAAGTAGTGAAGCCGCAATACCAGCGTAAGCAATAAGAGGCAGTGAACCTTCAGTGGGTAACAGGTGATCGCTTGTTAACCACAAGGGCATCAGCATAATCACGGCAAATACCACTTGCAAGTAGATAATAGTCCAACTACTCAACGGCATTTTCCAGCGCTTAAGTAATACACAATATAAGGCATAAATAATGGCGGCTAATACCATTAAACCGTCACCAGGAGTGATGGCCTGGTGAACGAAAAATAGTATATCGCCTTCACCGAGCATTAATGCAAGACCGATTAATGAAATCAAACCACCAGTTATGCTCAAACTTGAAATAGTTTTCTTAAGCAGGGGGACGCTAATAAAGACGCTTAATAATGGTACTAAAGCAATAATTAATGACATGTTGGAGGCGCTGGTGGTGAGTCCGGCGTAATAACCCAGCGATTGGTTTAATACCATACCGAGAAACGCTAAGCATGCGAGTTTAAGTAAGTATGGCTTAATTATCTGACGCTGCTGGATAACCTTGGCTAAGCAAAAAGGAGTGAGAATTAACATGGCCAGTAGCCAACGATAAAAGCTCATTGCACTTGGCTCTATAGTACTTGCCGCCATTTTATTAATGATGGTATTACCACCCCAAATGAGCACGGTGAATAAAGGCAGAAAATAAATCATTGCTGACTCTGAGTCGGAGGTTATTAATCATAGTTTGACAGGTCTCAATGATTACATATATCTTTAAAGCGACATTGTGAGCGATAGGAAGACAAGTTTGAATCAGCGTGCTAGAAACCTTCATCCCTCCCTCGCCATTGAGCGAGCACCGTCAGCGGTATTCATGAATTTTGAAGCGTTTCTTTCCAATACAGAAACTCGTGAGCACAGCCATCAATGGGGACAAGTGCAGCTTATTTCGGGAGGGATTTTGGAGATGGAGGCAGAAGCGATGCGTTTTTTAGCGCCGCCACATCTGGCTATTTGGGTCCCTCCAGGCATTCGTCATAAAAGTTATAACCGTCGTCCGTTAGAGTATTGTTCGTTGAACATTGCTACTGAGTTGACCCAAGGGTTTCCAGCGAAAACTAGCCTAATCAAGGTGACGCCCATCGTTTCAGCAATCATTGATGATTTTCGCCAGCGGAATATCAGTATAGCGAAAACCAGCCAAGATCAGCGTTTAGTTCAAGTATTGCTTGATCAATTAGCGACTCAGAATGCGCAGTTGCATTTTTTGCCCTCTAGTCATCATAAATATCTAGCGCCCATCCTAAAAGCAATCGAAGAGAACCCGACCGATGATACGAGTCTTTATCAATGGGCAAAGCGCATTCATACTACGGAGCGAACCTTAGCCCGCTACTGCCAGTCGGAGTTAGGCATGAGTTTTACTGAATGGCGTTTACGAGTACGTTACTTACACTCAATGGAGTTATTACGACAGGGGCAATCGGTGAAAGAAGTGGCATTAACCTTGGGCTACAATCAGGCCAGCCCCTTTATTACTATGTTTAAAAAATACTCCGGACAAACGCCGGAGCAGTATAAAAATCGACTGTTAGCGACCAGTTATTCTCCAGCTACTTGAAGCGGTAGGGAGATAAAGTCATTAAAGGCAGTTCGAAAGGTCAGCCTGTCTAGCTGATGGTATTCATTAAGGCTATTTCACTGTCCACTGAATCGATTCACCAGCTCGAATCGGAACGACCATATTGTTGCCAAAAGGCATGGTATTAGGGACTGGCCAAGCTTGCTTGGTCAATGTCACGGTATCGGTGTTACGTGGTAAACCATAAAAATCAGCGCCGTTATGGCTAGCAAAAGCCTCAAGATTTTCTAATTTATGATTTTTATCAAACACTTCTGCATACAGTTCAAGGGCCGCGTGTGCAGTGTACGATCCCGCGCAGCCACACGCTGACTCTTTTTGCCCTTGGGCATGAGGTGCTGAATCCGTGCCTAAAAAGAATTTCTTATTGCCAGAGGTTGCTGCAGCAACTAAAGCGTCTTGGTGAGTGGCTCGTTTTAAGATCGGTAAACAATAAAAGTGTGGGCGTATGCCGCCGACGAGCATATGGTTGCGATTGAACAGCAAATGATGCGCGGTAATGGTCGCGGCAACATTATCGCCAGCCTGTTTAACAAAAGCTACGGCTTCTGCCGTGGTAATATGCTCCAGCACGATTTTTAAGTGCGGAAAATCTTCAACAATAGGAGCAAGAACTTGCTCTAAAAAAGTTTTCTCACGATCGAAAATATCCACATCATGGGTTGTCACTTCACCGTGTACCAGCAGTAGTAAGCCTTCTTCCTGCATAGTTTCTAACACGGGATAAATTTTTTTCGGATCCGTTACACCAGAATCAGAGTTTGTCGTTGCTCCTGCTGGGTAGAGCTTGGCGGCGACAACAATGCCGGAAGCTTTAGCTCGGCGGATCTCGTCTGGGGAAGTATTATCGGTAAGGTATAAGGTCATCAAAGGTTGGAAATGGGGGGAGGGTTGGGCTGCTAGAATACGTTGTTGATAGGCTTGTGCCATTTCCGTTGTGGTAACGGGAGGAACCGTATTGGGCATGATTAAAGCTCTGCCATTATAGCGGCTAATATCTCGCACTGTATCTGCTAACACTTCGCCATCACGGAGATGAACATGCCAGTCGTCAGGGCGAGTAATTGTCAAAGTCGTCATTAAAAAAGCTCCCACCGTGGATAATTTATATTACTTTTACGCAAACGCTTGCTTTGAGCGTGAGGCGGATGATAGAGCAAAAAAAAGCGAATATCATCTATTTCTTGCTAAGTCATGGCCCTAACTGCGTCATTAAAGGCTGTGCGCATACTATCCCCAAACTCCTCCTGGGTGGATAGGGATAGATTTATTGGCTTGTAGTTTACCTGCAACTCCAAGTTGTTTGCGTATAGGCTACTATTTGAAATTACCATCTCTTTGCTCTGAGCCTTTATTTCGTAGCGGGTTGGCGTAACTGGCTAGTAAATAAGGTTGAGCATCTTGAGGTAATTGGGCTAATTTTTGCGCTAATTTACTTTTCTCATCATCAGTGATGGAATCATTGGCGATATTGGCGGCTAAGTAGTTGATTGGGTATAAACGGTAGTTAGCATGTATTTGGCGATCGATTTCTGCTGCCAGTTCGTCTGGGGTCGCAAAAGGTTGCGCGATAACATCACCAAAAGCCACGTGCACTCGTCCTTTTTCGCCAATAATACCTTGAATAATGCTCTCAATATCTTCAAATTCGGCTTTTTGATATTGACCGTGGGTGGCTTTCTCGTACAGCTCGCGCGCTTTTGCAATGTCACAGGGATCATTCTCGTAGGAAATG
Source organism: Vibrio sp. (assembly GCA_007124475.1). GTDB lineage: Bacteria > Pseudomonadota > Gammaproteobacteria > Enterobacterales > Vibrionaceae > Vibrio. The sequence continues at coordinate 8,080 of SLFB01000115.1, forward strand.
GTGACCGGAACAATATTCAACGATTGCATATACTCGGCGAAATCAATTTTTTGTTTACGCCCTTCAACATGAAACATTTTTAAAATGGCAGCATCAGTAAAATCGTTACCATCTTTAGCTCGTCCTTCTTTTTGTGCAATCCAGATTGAGTTACCCGTATCTAAAGAATGTTTAATGTAACTAGAAAGCGTGCTTAGCATTTTCATCATTTCACGTGGTGCCTTAGCAGAACGTTTAACGATAAAACTTTTGTTAAGACGCATTAATTCCGTCGCACAAGGTTTTTTTAATAGATTATCACCGATAGCGATGCGTACTGTGCGATGCCCACTTTGATGTAAACCATAATTGACTAAAGCGGGATCCATCGCAATGTCACGGTGATTAGAAATGAAGAGATAGGACTGATTTTGGTCAAGTTTATCTAGACCACTATAAGTGACGCCTTGGGTTGTGTCCTTTAACGTTTGTTTAAGGTATTTTTTGACTTCAAGTTGAATGGCTTCGACTGTGGTTAGCTTAGCCCATTTATATTTTAAGTAGATCTTAATCGCTGGGCTTAATAATGGTTTTAGCCAAACGGGTTGATGAGCAAATCGATGCTGTAATATGGCAGCAATAAACTCTTGATCATGGATAAGGCGATCAAGTGCTGCTGGAATTTCATCATCATTATATGGACGAATATCTAGATAAGGATCGTTATTAGTTGAGGTCATAGTCTTATCGGTTAAATAAAAAGCTCGCCTATTCTACGCATAGTCTTTATGACTCGCAGCTATCATAAGCACATATTTTACAAGGTCAGACCAGACTTTGCTGATCTTTGTTCGGTGAGTTGGCTTTTTGATCAATAAACGTTACTCTTAGCGCCCTTAAATAGCATGAGGCCAACGATGAACTACGCGATTCAATCTGAAACTTGTACTTTTCCCTATTTACAAGTGACAGCACGCAAACGAAGCAATAAACATAGTTTAATTCAAGTCAATCAAGGTTTAATGTTATTTCGCTTGGGTAAGCATGAGTATGTGATTGAGGCATCTCAAGCCTTATGGATTCCGATTGATTGTTTATGCGCGTTAACTTTCTTCCCGAACACCGAAGTAACGCGAGTTGATTTCTCGGTGCGCCTGACCACTCCTTTTCCATCACAAGCTGGGCTTGTACAACATAATGATGTCACTAGAAGTGTTCTTCAGCGTTTGCAACAGTCGGTTGCAGATACGCCAGTGTATCCTTATTTATTGCAAGTACTTAAGTATGAAGTACAAAACTTTGAGCCAAAACTCAAATTAAGTGGCTTAAGTCATCAGGTGAGTCAATGGAACCCAGAGTCTGCCCATAAACTGAGTAAAGAGTTACACTTGGTTTTATTAGTGCGCGAGGCTCGTAAGCGTCGCTTATCTGGCGTCTCCTTGCAATCAGTGATTGATGGGTTGTTTGCGGGAGAAAACGAGCAGTATCAGCAGTTATGTCAGTTGCTATTAGGTGAAGTGCCTTAGTTGATATGATGTTTGCTCATCATCTGTGTTTATGGTGCTACAGCACCACCTAGAGTAAGATTGGTTGGCCATTGTTGAATGACATTACCACCTAAAAAAATATTACCGTTGACCGTCATAGTATCAGGGAAATGGGTGATTTTTGAGCCGCCAATATAAAGATCGCCCTGTACGACTAATCCTTCTGGTAATTCAGTTAATGGTGTTCTTACTACACTTAAATCCCCCTTTACGACAAGTCTCGGCGGCAACTGAGTGAGTGGAGTGTCGGTGAGGTTAATGTAGCCGCCGACATTGACGCCTGCCGGCCAACGAGTGATTTGTGTCCCCAGCAAATTTGCATAACCACGAATAAAAGTACCACGCGGGATGTTTTGCAGTAGGCTATTACTGGCTTCCAAGCTCCCATTCACTTTCAGTTGCGCGGGGAGTGCCTTCATTGAGGTTTGAGCAATAGTTAAATTGCCTTTAACTTCTAACCCATTTGGTAATTGAGTAAAAGGTTTGTTACGCAGGTTGAGGTTGCCATAATTATCGAGGTGATTAAGCATTTTGTAATAATCCAACGGGATAGCCAAGGCGGGTTGGAGTAATAACCCCCAGCATAGCCCGATTAACCATAAGCGCATGACCTGTCCTTTGTTCATGACTATACCTTTCCTACGGTGGTTGCAATATTGTTAACAACTAAGGTGAGCTGAGGCTCACCTTTTGCTTTAGCGAGTTACTTTAGCGAGATAATGAACGTGATTTGAGTTCAAAAATTAGCTTCTCGGCACTGACCTCAAATTTGAATTGTGCGTGTAACTGGTTGTTATCTTGACTTGGCAAGATTTGATACTCAACGTTTTTACTAATTTGCTGAGCTAACTCTAGGTATTTGGCGAACTCTTGCTTTAGTAATTCGGGCTGATTGGCAAAAACGCTGACTTCAGCAACTTCATCACCTTCTTTAATGATAAAGCCCATTTCACCCGCTACACCACATGCTTCACATACTTCATCTTCTCGGTAACTTTGGTCGCTCATTTGAATATCCTCTTATAAAAATTAAGGCTATTTTAGCTCGCTATGTTATTGCTGACCACTCTTTGCTGCAATATCGCCTGCTGGGTTGAAGATACAGTGGTATTAGCGGTGTTTCCACGCTAAGTCATTAGTTTGTTTATACTCGTCAAGATAAAAGCAGTTGCGACTGACTAGCAACGCCACGTTGTTTGGTTATATACCGTCAATCCTTGATTTTTCGCAATAATCTTTGAGAGGGAGTGAGGCAAGCTTGTAAAACCTCTTTTCGTGTAAAGAGGATAAGATGAGGACAACAAAAAGGCATGGTTAAGATAATGTCGTTTACGGCAAGTGCGCGATGTGATTTAGGTCTAAACCGCTTTGTTCTATTAAAAGAGAAGTAAAGGAATGTTAACTACTTCATTGTCTTAGGTATTGATATCGATGAAGATTGTGTTGTTGACTGAGTTTCTTGGGAGTTAACCATAGTTACTATATCAAATGAGAGAGCCTGCATTATGCCAAAGCGTAGCAAAGAAGATACAGAGATTACGATTCAAACTATTATGGATGCTGTCATAGACCAATTACTCACGATGGGCTATGAAAAAATGTCATACACGACCTTAAGTCAGCAAACTGGCATATCAAGAACAGGGATCAGCCATCATTTTCCTAAAAAAACGGATTTCACGCTATTGCTGACGGACAGGTTGTTTGATTTGTTACTGGAATCACTTGAGGTTGGCAAAACTCTGGACGATTTTAAGGCCAGTTGGCTTTCAGCGTTACAACGCAATCCGGATTTTAGAGCGATTTTACGCGTACTTTTCTACCATATGATCAGCTCTGATGGTGCGCAATTATACGTGCATCAAACTTTGGCTAAGCTGTCCTTGTTGCTTGAGAAACAATGGGGGGCGACTAGCCAGTCAAGTTTAGAATGGCTAGTCGGTAAGTCATTAATCACTTTGAATGAGTAACTACCAGGTAAACAGCTCCTAGGGGCAACAAACCCTAAACCTAAAGTGGATACACCATAGGAAAGCTCAAGGTAGGATGTGGAGCAATCAGTGCTTGATGCCCATAAACCTTCGCTATGATTTCGTTACTGAGTGCTTGCCAAGGTGGGGCATCACAGACAATGTTACCCTGATGAAGCATGATCATTCTATCCGAGTATTGGGACGCTAAGTTAAGATCATGCAGCACGACAACCACCGCGGCACCTTGTTGGTGAGCAAGTTCTCTAGCAATCGTGAGCGTATTATGCTGATGCGCTAAATCTAAAGCGGAAGTAGGTTCATCGAGCATTAAAACGGTTTGTTGTTCTGATTGGTGTAATTGGGTCAATACTCTAGCAAGATGTAAACGCTGTTTTTCACCGCCGGATAATTCTGGGTATAAACGTTGAGCTAAATGTAACACATCGGTTTTTTGCATATAGTTCTTAGCCAGCACGGCAATATCTTTTTTGGCAATGGCTAAGGGAATGGCACCTAACTCGACCACTTCTTGCGCTGTAAACGGAAAATTGAGTGAACTACTTTGTGGTAGCATACCGACATGTCTAGCAAGTGCGTTGGACGACCATTGGTGGCGATCACGGCCAAAAAAAGCAATGGAAGATTGGCTGGGGATTTCACCACTCAACGTTTTTAGCAGGGTACTTTTTCCAGCGCCATTTGGCCCTAGTAAAGCGGTAACCTGCCCACAGCTCAGTTCGAGATTAATGTCAGTTAATATCGGTTTACCATGAAAGTAGACATTGATATCAAAGGCCTGGATCGCTGAAGTAGACATCAATAAATTTTGCCTTTTTGTTTAAATAATAAATAGAGAAAGAAGGGCGCTCCAACGAGAGCGGTAACAATGCCAATGGGTAGCTCACTAGGAGCAACGGCGACTCGCGCAAACATATCGGCGCAAGTGAGTAATAGAGCACCAAGAAGGGCTGATACTGGCAATAAATAACGATGGTCAGGGCCAATCAGCATGCGACCAAGATGAGGAACAACCAGTCCAACAAAGCCAATCATGCCTGCTACACTAACGGTCACACCAACACCCGCTGCACATAGAACGATTAAGGTTCTTTTTAATGGTTGCACAGCAATACCTAAATGCCTTGCCTCTGACTCACCAAGCAGAAGGGCATTTAAAGCCATCGCCCTACGGTAAAAAAAGTGAATCAGTACTAATAGGGTGAATAGTGCGATAGCAATTTGCTGCCAGTTAGCGCCAGCAAATGACCCCATGGACCACAGTGTTAGATCTCTTAGCATTTGATCATCAGCAAGAAAATTTAAATAACCAATACCAGCCCCCGACAAAGCACTGATAGCAACACCCGCTAGCAACATAATCGTCACAGAAGTGCCTAACTGGTTGGTACCCAAATGATACACAAATAGCGTCGTTAATAAGCCACCGACAAAGGCGCAGAAGGGTAAAGTGAGCAAGCCAAACCAATAGTTATCCACTTGCCATGAGGCCAGAGCAACGATAGCGATTGCCGCTCCGAGTGAAGCACCCGCAGACACGCCGATAATACCTGGTTCAGCGAGGGGATTACGAAACAGCCCCTGCATTACCACACCGCAAATGGCCAAAATGGCCCCAACCAGTAAACAGAGAACTGTCCGTGGTAAGCGGATCTGATGGATGACTAAGTTGACATGAGTAGCAATGTCTTGGGAGCGGAAAAACAAACTTTGAATGCTGTCATGTAAGCTAATCGACATTGGGCCTACGGTAACCGATAGTAAACTTAAGAAAACAAGGCCAGTGGTTAATAGCAACAAAATGACAGCAATAGGTAAATGACGAAGCACGTTGTTTATCCTTTTACATCAAGCAACGTTTGTAAGCGTAATGCTTCTTGCAAAGTTTTCAGACCGACGCCGCCAACAATAGCATGGCCATCAATGGTTATTATCCGCTGATTGATGCCTGCAGGGGTGGCTCTAAGGGCAGGTACGGCATTTAAAACCGCATCAGCGCCGCCTAACTGTTCAAAACTTCGACCGCTGACCAAAATAACGTCAGGCTGCATTTCGATTAACGCTTCCATCGACAATGGTTTATAAGATGAGATAAGTGGTGAGGCTGGGTTGGTGGCGCCAGCCAAAGTAATTAGGGTATCAGGGATAGTATTGGCACCAGCAACATTGGCGGCACGCCCTTCATGCAGTAACAAAAATAATACTTTAGCTTGTGATGAAAGGTTTTTATGCTCAGAAAGCTGTTGTAAATCGAGAGTAACTTGCTGTTTTAGTGCTTCGGCTTCTCGTTGGCGATGGATCAAATGCGCGACTTGATCAATCCGAGTTAATAAGCCATCGGCAGTGGGGTCGCTATTAATGATGTTCACGTTTACCCCAGCCGTTTGTAATTGACGAAGGGTGCTCTCCGGCCCCATTTCTTGTGAGCCAATGAGTTGACTTGGATTAAGTGCTAAAATGCCTTCAGCAGATAACTGACGATGATAACCGATTTGTGGTAAGTCAGCCGTTTGTGGATTGCTGCTGGTGACATCCACTGCAACGAGCTGA
>SLFB01000165.1 GCA_007124475.1 Vibrio sp.
AAAATAATTATAATTAGCATTTTTATTGAAACAAGATCACAAAATAAACGAAATAAGTTAATGGAATCTTATTAACCCACTGATATTTATGTGGTTATTTGGTTTTTTTTGTCAGGATGGTATCGGTATAAAAATAAATGACGATAGGAGAATCGTGAATTTGACCTTAGTGCCACAATTTTTATCAGTCACTACTTATTGTCATATAACTCAGGTTAATGTGTTTTAATTCACTAATCAGATAATGATGTACCAATTATCTACCGTATACACATGGGGTATAAATATGAATATATTAACGTTTCTTTTAAGTGTAACTTTACCTATTGGTACATCGGTTACTCCTACTCCCACTTTTGCTATTCCTGAAACTGTGCAGGCAAACTACTCAGTGGCTCCTACAGGTAGACAAACTTATACCTATGTGCGTTGCTGGTATCGCACGAGTCATAGTCGTAATGATCCTGCAACCGATTGGCAGTGGGCGACAAATAATGACGGCAGTTATTTTACTTTGGAAGGTTACTGGTGGAGCTCGGTCGGGTTAAAAAATATGTTTTATACTCAGACCTCACAAAATACCATTCGTCAGCGCTGCGAACACACTTTAAGCATTAACCATGATAATGCGGATATTACCTTTTATGCGGCGGATAATCGTTTATCTTTAAACCATACGATTTGGTCGAATGATCCTGTGATGCAGGCTAATCAAATCAACAAGATTGTCGCGTTTGGTGATAGCTTGTCCGATACGGGTAATATTTTTAATGCCGCTCAGTGGCGTTTTCCGAATCCAAATAGTTGGTTTTTAGGACATTTTTCTAATGGGTTGGTATGGACAGAGTACCTTGCTCAGTCTAAAAATATGCCGGTCTATAATTGGGCGGTTGGCGGTGCTGCGGGGGCTAATCAGTACGTGGCTTTAACCGGTGTCACTGGGCAAGTAGATTCTTATTTACAGTACATGGGTAAAGCACAAAATTACCGTCCGGAAAATACCTTATATACTTTGGTCTTTGGTTTGAATGATTTTATGAATTATAACCGCGATGTTGCTGAGGTTGAGGCAGATTTTACGACAGCGTTACAACGTTTAACGCAATCGGGTGCGCAAAATATTTTAATGATGACGCTACCAGATGTGACTAAAGCACCGCAGTTTACCTATTCGACACCGGCGGAAATTGATTTAATTCGCGGTAAAATTACCCAATTGAATACCATTTTAAAGCAGCTAACCGCGCAATATATAGTACAAGGTTACGCGATTCATCTCTTTGATACTCACGCATTATTTGATTCAATGGTCGCTGAACCTGAAAAGCATGGTTTCACCAATGCCAGTGAACCTTGCTTGAATCTCACCCGTTCTTCTGCAGCGGATTATTTATATCGTCACCCGATCACCAATACCTGTGCTCGTGATGGTTCAGATAAATTTGTATTTTGGGATGTCACCCATCCAACCACGGCAACTCATCGCTATATTTCACAAACGCTGTTAGCGCCGGGTAATGGATTACAATATTTTAATTTTTAATATTATCTATCATTATCGCTGAACCGATGTAGCCTGAAGATCGTTTGTGTCTTCAGGCTTTTTTATTGGCTTGTTTATGTTGTGGTTGAATCCCTTTAACTGTTTTCATTAGTTAATAACGCTGATTTGTGAATTGAGTTCATGAATGGTTTTCCGTAAAGCGAGATAATCTCATGCATGAGCTTCAATTACACTGAGTGTCTAATCTGCTGGAGATAACGGCAACCAATAAGGAAAATGCAATGTCTTGTGATTTTTATCAACAAATACGCCAACAGCTTGATAATGTTAAAACCGAAGGCCTCTATAAATCTGAACGCGTGATCACTTCACAGCAACAAGCGGCGGTGTCTATCTCAACCGGTCAAGAAGTAATTAACTTTTGTGCCAATAACTATCTTGGTTTAGCTAATCATCCTGCTTTGATCGAAGCGGGCCAGCAAGGTATGGCAACCCATGGTTTCGGGATGGCTTCGGTACGTTTTATCTGTGGTACGCAAGATATCCATAAGCAGCTTGAAGAGAAGTTGTCTGCTTTCCTTGGCAAAGAAGACACTATTCTTTATACCTCGTGCTTTGATGCCAATACCGGGCTATTTGAAACGCTACTTGATAAAGAAGATGCCATCATCTCTGATGCGCTTAATCACGCTTCGATCATTGATGGCGTTCGTTTATGTAAAGCGATGCGTTTTCGTTATAGCAATAACAACATGCAAGAGTTGGAGCAGCAGCTGATTGCTGCTGATCAAGCGGGCGCACGGCATAAGCTGATTGTCACAGATGGTGTTTTCTCTATGGACGGCGTAGTGGCGAACTTGCCAGCGATTTGTGATTTAGCAGACAAATACCATGCTTTGGTGATGGTAGATGATTCCCATGCGGTGGGCTTTATGGGCGCAAATGGCCGTGGTACGCATGAATATCATAACGTTATCGACAGAATTGATATTATTACCGGAACGCTAGGTAAAGCCATGGGCGGGGCTTCTGGTGGTTATACTTCCGGTAAAAAAGAAGTGATTGATTGGTTACGTCAGCGCTCACGTCCTTATCTGTTCTCAAACTCGGTCGCACCAGCAATTGTCGCTGCTTCTTTGCGTGTATTGGATCTGTTAGCTGAGAGTGGTGAGCTGCGCGATAAATTGTGGAGCAACGCGGCGCATTTTCGCACTCGTATGGAAGCGGCTGGTTTCACTATGGGCGGCGCTGATCATGCGATCATCCCGATTATGCTTGGTGATGCGAAAGTGGCTGCTGAGTTTGCTGAGCGTGCATTAGTCAAAGGGATTTACGTGATTGGTTTTTCTTTTCCGGTGGTACCAAAAGGTCAAGCGCGTATCCGCACGCAAATGTCAGCGGCTCACAGTCGTGAGCAGCTCGATAGAGCGATTGATGTCTTTATTCAAGTCGGCCAAGAGATGGGGCTTATCAAATGAAAATCAAAGCATTAGCCAAGTTAAAACCAGAGCAAGGCATCTGGATGACCGAAGTGGATATGCCAGAGCTGGGTCATAATGACTTACTGATTAAAATCAAAAAGACGGCCATTTGTGGTACCGATGTGCATATTTACAACTGGGATGAATGGTCACAAAAAACCATCCCTGTACCTATGGTAGTGGGTCATGAATACGTTGGTGAAGTGGTTGGTATTGGTCAAGAAGTTCGCGGTTTTGAGATAGGGGATCGCGTTTCTGGTGAAGGGCATATTACTTGCGGTCACTGCCGTAATTGCCGCGGTGGTCGTACTCACCTTTGCCGAAATACCATTGGCGTAGGGGTGAACCGCACCGGTTCATTCTCAGAGTATTTAGTCATTCCAGCGTTTAACGCGTTTAAGATCCCCGATGGTATTTCTGATGATCTTGCGTCGATCTTTGACCCGTTTGGTAATGCGGTGCACACCGCTTTATCGTTTGATTTAGTGGGCGAAGATGTGCTGATCACTGGCGCAGGTCCAATCGGTATTATGGCGGCGGCGGTGGCGAAACATGTTGGCGCGCGTCATGTGGTTATCACGGATGTGAATGAATATCGCCTAGATTTAGCGCGCAAAATGGGCGTAACGCGAGCGGTTAACGTGGCGGAGCAAAAGCTTGAAGATGTGATGAATGAACTCGGCATGACAGAAGGCTTTGATGTCGGCCTTGAAATGTCTGGCGTACCGAGTGCGTTTAGCTCGATGCTGCAAACCATGAATCATGGTGGTCGTATTGCATTATTGGGTATTCCACCATCTGATATGGCGATTGATTGGAACCAAGTGATTTTTAAAGGCTTAGTGATCAAAGGCATTTACGGTCGCGAAATGTTCGAAACGTGGTACAAGATGGCGAGCCTGATTCAATCGGGCTTAGATTTAACGCCAATCATCACCCACCACTTAAAAGTTGACGATTTCCAACAGGGTTTCAACGCTATGC
>SLFB01000098.1 GCA_007124475.1 Vibrio sp.
ATATGGCGTGCGCCGAGTGGCGGTGTCTGGCTGGCAAGAAGATTCTGGAGTGACGATTGAAGCACTATTAGACGATTACCTCACCGTTGGCTTGCAGCACGTATTGTGTACTGATATTGCCCGCGATGGCACCTTGAATGGCTCCAACGTCGAGTTGTATATCGATTTATGTCAGCGCTATCCGCAGGTGCAATTTCAATCTTCTGGGGGGATTGGCACCCTCGCTGATATTGCTGCACTTAAAGGCAGTGGTGTGGCGGGTGTGATTGTCGGTCGAGCGTTATTGGATGGTAAGTTTACCGCTCAGGAGGCATTTTCATGTTGGCAAAGCGCATAATTCCTTGTTTAGATGTACGTGATGGGCAAGTGGTGAAAGGGGTCCAGTTTCGTAACCATGAGATTATTGGTGATATCGTGCCACTCGCTCAGCGTTACGCACAAGAAGGTGCCGATGAGTTGGTTTTTTATGATATTACCGCCTCCAGCGATGGACGAGTGGTGGATAAAAGCTGGGTCGCCAGAGTTGCTGAAGTCATCGACATCCCTTTTTGCGTCGCTGGCGGCATTAAAAGTGCGCAAGATGCCGCACGGATCTTAGAGTTTGGTGCTGATAAGGTTTCTATCAATTCACCGGCGTTAGCTGATCCTAACTTGATTACTCAATTAGCGGACAAATTTGGTGTGCAGTGTATTGTGGTCGGGATAGATTCTTATTTTGATCAGGCAACGGGACAATATCAGGTCTATCAATTTACCGGTGATGAAGCGCGCACCAAAGCCACACAATGGCAAACGCAAGATTGGGTGCAAGAAGTCCAACAACGTGGCGCGGGGGAAATCGTACTCAATATGATGAATCAAGATGGGGTACGTAATGGCTATGATTTACAGCAGCTGCAAATGATCCGCGCGGTGTGCAAAGTGCCGCTGATTGCATCAGGAGGTGCTGGCACTATGGCGCATTTCGCCGATGCGTTTCAACTGGCGAATGTCGATGGTGCACTGGCCGCATCAGTATTTCATAAACAAATCATTAATATTGGCGAGTTGAAACAATATTTACGTCAACAACAGATAGAGGTAAGACGATGAGTCAAACGAAACAAATCGAGCCAGCACTGGTTGAGCGTATTGATTGGCAAAAGGTTGATGGCCTTATTCCCGCCATTGTGCAAGATTTTGACTCTAGCCAAGTGTTGATGATGGGCTACATGAATCCAGAAGCCCTTGAAGTGACATTAGCCACTAAGCAAGTGACTTTTTATTCGCGTTCCAAACAGCGCTTATGGACCAAAGGGGAAACCTCAGGCCATGTATTACAGCTAAGAAATTTGGCCCTCGATTGCGATCAAGACACTCTGTTAGTTAAGGTCAATCCGATTGGCCCCACTTGTCATACTGGCACCACGACTTGCTGGGACGGAGATAGTCAAGAAGAATCACAACTGGTTTGGCTTCATCAACTTGAACAATTGTTGGCCGCTCGTAAATCTGCCTCTCCTGAGTCATCCTACACCGCTAGCCTTTACGCGAGCGGCACTAAGCGCATTGCGCAGAAGGTCGGTGAAGAAGGGGTTGAAGTCGCGCTGGCGGCGGCGACAGGTGATAAGGCGGAGTTGATCTGTGAATCGGCGGATCTTATTTATCATCTGTTAGTGTTATTACAAGATCAGGGTTTAGCTTTGAGTGATGTGATTGATAAATTAAAGCAGCGCCATCAGTAATTGTACTTAGGCCATGCCTCTTTGATGGACGCATGGCCTACGCATTCTTTATAGCTGAATTTCACGCCACTCACCGGGTTGAAGTGTTTCTAGGCGAGTGTTACCAATTGAATAACGAATCAGGCGTAGAGTGGGAAAGCCGATGTGGGCAGTCATACGCCGCACTTGCCGATTGCGGCCCTCAATAATGGTAATCGCTAACCACGTCGTGGGGATTGCCGCCCGAAAGCGCACTGGCGGGTTGCGTTCCCATACTTGTGGTGGTTCGATAATCTCAACTTGAGCCGGTAACGTCGGGCCATCTTTAAGCGTCACACCGCGGCGCAACTGATCTAAATCGGCTTCTTGTGGTTGCCCTTCAACTTGCACCCAATAGGTTTTTGGCGCTTTAGCTTTAGGCTGAGTCAGTTTTGCTTGTAATACGCCATCATTGGTTAAGATCATTAAGCCTTCGCTATCACGATCGAGCCGTCCAGCGGCATAAATGTCTTTTATCGTAATAAAATCAGCCAAAGTCTGTCGGCCTTGACCATCAGTAAACTGGCTTAAGGTATCGTAAGGTTTATTAAAAGCGATGACTTTTCTTACTGCAGCGGGCTTTGACGTTGCGAATTTTCTGGTTTGTTGATTGGTTGTTTTTAGAGCAGTGGATGAGCGTTTAGCGCGTTTGAATTGCGCAGGTGCGCTGGTCGTTGAAGAACTAGAAAGCGTACGACGTGAGCGGGATGACATGTTAAGCACCTTGCAAATATGTAAATGAGTTGTGTTTGAATGTTTTATCTGGCGTAGAAATAGGCTATGCTTTTCGCGCCTGAAAATAAGTTTGAACGATAAGATGATAAACTATTATCTTGTTATTGTTTAATTATAGCGAATAGAAAATTTCTCACCGTGAGACTCAATCAGCACATCCATCGTGAGAGTTAACCTTATAATAGTGAGACAAACGTGAGCGAGTTTTGAGGATGTAAGATCAGCTTGTTCACGGACATTCATATCGTACTATCTCATCCCATAGTGCGGTTAGAACAAAGGGAAAGTTCATGCCTACAGAAAAACCAACCATCATCTATACCATCACTGATGAAGCGCCAGCATTAGCAACTTATTCATTATTGCCAATTATTCAATCATTTACGGCATCATCAGGGATCAGTGTTGAGACCAGAGATATTTCGTTAGCCGGGCGTATTCTTGCCAGCTTCCCTGAACACTTAAAAGAAAATCAACGAGTCAGCGATGCTTTAGCTGAATTAGGTCAGTTAGCGCAAACCCCTGAAGCCAATATCATTAAGCTGCCAAACATCTCTGCTTCTATTCCTCAGTTAAAAGCCGCGATTAAAGAATTGCAGGATAAAGGTTACCACCTGCCTGACTATCCGGCTGAGCCGAGTACTTATGAACAAGAAGCAATCAAAGCCACTTACGATAAGATTAAAGGCAGTGCGGTGAATCCAGTGTTGCGCGAAGGTAACTCGGATCGTCGTGCGCCGACTTCAGTGAAAAATTACGCGAAGAAGAACCCGCACTCAATGGGGGCTTGGTCGAAAGACTCACGTTCTCACGTGGCAAGCATGGATGATAAAGATTTCTTTGGCAGTGAAAAATCCTTAACGGTTACTGGTGACACACATGTTTCGATTGAGTTTGTCGCTCATGATGGTAGTCGTAAAACCCTGAAGAAGCCGTTTGCTTTAATCGATAAAGAAATCATCGATACCAGTGTGATGAATAAAAAAGCCTTAGTGGCGTTTTACGAAAAAGAGATTGAGCAAGCTAAGCAGCAAGATGTCTTACTGTCTTTACATCTTAAAGCGACCATGATGAAAGTCTCTGATCCGGTTATTTTTGGTTACGCAGTAAAAGCGTATTACAAAGAGGTCTTTGGCAAATACGGTGAGCTGTTTGAGCAGTTAGGAGTGGATGTAAATAATGGTTTAGGTGATGTTTACGCAAAAATTCAGACCTTACCTCAAGCACAGCGCGAAGAGATTGAATCTGCCATTCAGACGGTATATGCAACTCAACCACCGTTAGCCATGGTTGATTCGGATCGTGGAATCACCAATTTACATGTGCCAAGCGATATCATTGTCGATGCTTCAATGCCAGCGATGATCCGTTCATCTGGTCAAATGTGGGGCCCAGATGGTAAACAAAAAGATACCAAAGCTTTAATTCCAGATCGTTGCTATTCAGGGGTTTATCAAGCGGTGA
>SLFB01000063.1 GCA_007124475.1 Vibrio sp.
GTAGCTACCATATACACGTAGCTCAGGACGAGACCAGAAGCTATCACCCATAGCGAAAGCTTGCGCTACTGTGAATTTTGTATGACCAAAGTCTGCTGTTTCATTACCTGCAGCTTTTTTACCGCCATGATAGCCAGCTTCAAGTACAGTGCGCATGGTGTCATTCCACTTGTACATTGGACGAACAACGACTGAGTACTGGTCCGTGCTCAACTTCGCAGCACTGATATCTGAGCCGTTCATATAAGCCAACTGGTGACCCATTTCCCATTGTTCGCCAAGACTAACCACACCCCAGTTAATCAAACGGAAAGCGCTCGCGTCATTATTTTCAGCTGTACCACGGTTATACCATGCACCTGAACCAAAATCTGCCACTTGGTTGCCATAACCATTTGTACCATATTGGAAAATAGTTTGGTTAAAACCATTACTCAGACCTTGATGTAAAATAGCACTAAATAGTGCGCCATCGTCTGCTTGCTCACTGACATTATCTTTATCAGTAGCAAAGTTGTAAGCCACTGCTAATTCAAGAGAAGCATTGTCCCACACACCAATATTCGCTAAACGAGCATCAAAAATATATCCGGTAGAATTATCATGCGCACCATCTTGGATTAGCGCAACAGACAGTTTTTGATCACCGATGGAAATATTTTCAATACCGCCGCCAGTACCAGAAGTATTTAGGAAATAAAAATCTGTGATATGAATATCTTTACGTTGGTAGTAACGTTTACCAGCCCAGACTACCGCATCACGGTCTGCCGCAAATAGGCCTTTAGCCTGTACATTAAACTGAGCTACGTTAATTTCTTTACTTTCCCAGCCGCTCTTGCCTTCGTCAGAAGTTGCAATCATCGACTCGATGCGCCATGTTTGCTCACCAGTTTTTAGATCTTTACCAAAACCAAACTCATAGTAGTTGTCGTTTTCATTACCAAGACGACCAACACCATTTTTTTCAAATGCTTGATCACCAGTGCCATGGTTGCTGATTGCTGTGCCAGCACGCATGTAACCATTAAAATCGACAGCAAACGCTGAACCTGCTGCTAAAGAAGCAGCCACTGCAGCAGCAATTATACTTACTTTTTTCATTGTTAACTCCATTTAGGGTTTTTCTTAAATCACTCTATTTTTATCCTCGACTCTTAACGCGATTCACATAAAGGACAGAAATGAATAACGCAAAAAAGTAGAGGTAAGACGGGATGAACCCCCCGTTGTTTCAGCTGTTAACAAGGTTACTAAAAGGCATTAAGGGTGACGTCCTCCACCCCAACTATATTTAAGGGGGATGAGAAAGGATGACTTTTTTTACCGCATGGCGTTTTTAAAAGCCAGATCACGAAATTAGGGGGGAGAGAGCTTAAGATAAACACTAACCATAGCTACAAAATGCATCAGCGATCACTGTTTTACAACAATTAAGCCGCAAAGATGAAATAAAATTACATAATAATAATTGTGACTGGGCGCTTGACCTTACAGACACAAAGCCTTTTACTTACTAGGTCAGTGATTGAAAAATAGAACAAACTCGGTAATCAACCATGAAACCAACTAACTCTCAGCCATATCCTTTAGGCGCAACACTTGATGATCAAGGTTGTAACTTTGCAGTCCATGCGCCTGCCAACAAAGATATTGTGTTAGCGCTGTTTGATGCTGACGGCAGCTATCACACTCATCCTTTAGAAAACGAGTACGCTGGGATTCAACATACCTATATCAAAGGCATTAAAGCGGGACAATGTTACGGCTTTATTAGTCAAATAGAAGGTGAAGTGTTCTATCTTGCTGATCCATACGCACAAGCACTGGATGGCTCATTGTCCTATCAGCCCCCTCTCACCGCGAAAGATAGCTTTGATCTGCCCAAATGCTTAGTCACTGATGATGACTTTGACTGGCAAGGGATTAAATCACCCCAGCGACCACGTAATGAGATTGTGATTTTTGAAACCCATGTCAAGGGTTTAACCAAACTCAATCCTGATGTCCCTAAAGCGCAGCGTGGTACTTATCTTGGCTTGATTAGTGAACCCATGCTGGCATTTTATCAACAGCAAAATATCAATACACTTCAGCTGTTACCGATTGCAGCTTGTATGCATGAACCCCACTTGCTTGAAATGGGTAAAGTCAATTATTGGGGCTACAACCCATACCTGTTTATGGCCCCCGATCCAAGGTATGCCAAAAGTGATGCCGTTCAAGAGCTGAAAACGGTGGTGCGCGAACTTCATCGTCAAGGGATCGAAGTTATCTTAGATGTGGTTTATAACCATACTGCCGAAGGTGGAGAAGGTGGTCCGGTCTTTAATCTTAAAGCGTTAGATGCTAACTACTACCTAAAGCATGGTTCAATGTATGCTAACTTTACCGGCTGTGGCAATACGCTAGATTTATCATATCAGCCAAGTTTAAACCTAGTCATGGATACCTTACGTCACTGGGTGAATGAATATCACATTGATGGTTTTCGCTTCGATCTTGCCGCAACACTTGGCAGAAATGGCGACAGTTTCAGCCGCGATGCCGCCTTGTTTAAGGCGATAGCTCAAGACCCGATCTTGAAGCAAGTTAAGTTAATTGCAGAACCATGGGATATTGGCCCTAATGGCTACCAAGTGGGTAATTTTCCATTTGGCTGGAATGAAACCAACGATAAATTACGCGATATTGCTCGTAGCTTTTGGCGTGGCGATCAAGGGTTTTTAAAAGAGTTTGCCACACGAATCATGGGTTCACGCGATTTATACAGCGCCTCACAGTGGCCCTATAAATTGACCGTCAATTACATCACCTATCATGACGGCTTTACTCTACAAGATCTCGTTTCTTATAAACATAAGCATAATGAAGCCAACGGTGAACAAAATCGCGATGGCCATGGTGATAACCGCTCAGACAACTATGGCTTTGAGGGCGATACCGATAATATGGTGATCCGCACCATTCGCGAGCGTCAAAAACGCAATTTTATGGCCAGTTTATTATTTGCATTTGGTATTCCGCATATCTTGACTGCCGACGTGGTTTCCCACACGCAGCAAGGTAATAATAATGCCTATTGCCAAGATAACGAAATAAGCTGGCTAAACTGGCAATTAACCGAGAGAAAGCAATACTTTAAACAATGGCTAGCGGAGATGGTCGCCGCGCGCCAGCGTTATATGGTGCCGTTTATTCGTGCTTTTAGTGGTGAAACTCGACACGCCAATCGCGTGTTCTGGCGACGTAATGATGGCGTCATCATGGAACAAGACGACTGGAATCAACGTAACTCACTTATCTTACACATTGGGCTGGGTCAAGACGGACAAGAGATGGTCTACTTAATTAACCAAACTAATGCCAATACTCGCTTTACCTTACCTGGCGATCCACAACAGGAGTGGTGTGTGATTTGCGATACCAATATGCGCACCGTCCACGAAGAGACGGTACATGACGAAGTGGTATTATTACCCATGTCGATGGCTATTTTGCATCGCTATCCGCGCAAAAAACCGGTCAAATAATACCGCTATACTCAAACCACTTGGCGTTGCAGCTAGGAGGCAAGTGAGTAACAAATTTGTCTCCAACCAAGGTTAACAGCCCTAGGCTGGCCTTTGATGAGAGCCCCGGATGGCTCTCATCATCCCCATGAGCATAGACAGACTATGTGATTGGGGTGAACGAACCTAGCCAACGCCCCTGCCGCTTCAAATAGGAAGCAGATATTTCACTCTCGATTATCGTTTTTCTGCATACATTGACGGCAGCTAAGCCAGTAAACAGCACTACAACTCCAAGTTGTTTGAGTATACCCAAACAACTTGGAGTTGCAGGTAGGCGGCAAGTGAGTAAGTCCCCATGAGCATAGATAGACTATGTGATTGGGGCGAACGAACGTAGCCAACACCCCTGCAGCTTCAAGTCGGAA
>SLFB01000268.1 GCA_007124475.1 Vibrio sp.
ATGATCAGGTTCTGCGCATCCGCCAGCGCGTGGACGGTGTGCTGCAGGAGCAGGTCATCGAAGGCAAGCGCATCGCTTCCGCCCTGGTCACCCGCCTTAAGCTCATGTCCCAGCTGGACATCTCCGAAAAACGCCTGCCCCAGGACGGCCGTTTCTCTATCAACGTCAAGGGCAAAACCACGACGTGCTAATTTGGCAGCTGTTTCATCCAGCTCTGTGCGAAGTAATTTAGAATCCAGCATTGCTAATCCTATGCTTTAATGTTGTGAAAAAACATGGACGTTGTTTTTTTGAACAACATCACACGTATTGAAGTTACTCAGCCAAAGATAACGAAAAGCCACTACTTTTCATAGCGCTTTTGTGAGCTTTTTGCATCTAAATCTGCCAGATACTGGAGTTTTTCCGCAATCTTAGTTTCTAAGCCACGATTAGTTGGCTGATAATAACGTTTACCTATCATTTCTGGCGGTAAGTAACACTCGCCAGCCGCAAATGCTCCTGGCTCGTCATGGGCATATCGATACTCAGCGCCGTAACCAAGATCTTTCATTAAATGAGTCGGTGCATTACGTAAATGTGCTGGCACTTCGTATTCCGGTAAATTACGGGCATCGTTGAGAGCTTGTTTCCAAGCAGTATATACCGCATTACTCTTTGGAGCGCAGGCTAAATAAACTGCCGCTTGTGCGATGGCTCTTTCTCCTTCCGCTGGCCCAACACGATTGAAGCAATCCCATGCGGCAAGAGCGACTTGCATCGCTCTGGGATCAGCATTTCCTACATCTTCCGAAGCGATCGCCAATAATCGACGTGCAATGTAGAGTGGATCGCAACCAGCGGTGATCATGCGCGCTATCCAGTAAAGCGCTGCATCGGGATCTGAACCTCGAATGGATTTGTGGACAGCAGAAATTAAGTCATACCAAACATCGCCTTTGTTATCAAAGCGGGCAACTTTTTCTCCTGCTACCTCAGCCAACAAGTTAAGCGTAATGTGCTTATGTCCCTGAGCATCTTGGGTTGCCATGTCATACAATAGCTCTAGATAATTTAGTGCCATTCGAGCATCGCCGTTAACCAGCTCCGCTAACCGTTGTAAAACATTATCATGAAAATCAGCTGGATGTTGGCCAAGACCTCTTTGCGCATCATCAATCGCTTGCTGTAGCGTTTGTAAAATCTCATCTGTCGTTAATGACGTGAGTTTGTACACTCGTGCACGCGATAACAAAGCATTATTTAATTCAAATGAGGGGTTCTCTGTGGTCGCACCAATAAAGGTCACGGTGCCATCTTCAATATGCGGTAAAAACGCATCCTGTTGTGATTTATTAAAGCGGTGAACTTCATCAACAAAGAGAATGGTTCTACGCCCTGCCCGCTGGTTTTCTCGCGCTCTATCGATCGCCGCGCGAATCTCTTTAACACCGGAGGTGACAGCTGAGATACGCTCGACCTCGGCATGCGCATAATTAGCCGCTACTTCCGCTAAAGTGGTTTTTCCGGTTCCGGGAGGCCCCCAAAGAATCATCGAGTGTAAGTGACCTTCCTGCAACGCTCGCCGCAAGGGTTTATCGTGGCCGAGAATATGTTGCTGACCTACATATTGCTCAATGGTTTGCGGTCTCATGCGGGCAGCAAGGGGACGAAAATCTTCATCCCCAGAGAAATCTAAACGATAGTTACTCACAATGCTCTTTTGTTCTCATACTTAACGTTGATCATCGACCGCCACTCCATCAGGGATGACGAATTGAAAACGACTGATCGGTGGCTTTTGCATACTAATGTGGTGGAAAGTAAACTGGCTCTGCTGACCATCCTGCTCAATAACCGTTAAACCGGTAATTTTTCCTTGCTCAGTGATGCTAATTTGAAAGCGTCCTTGATGAGTATCAAACGTAATCGGAACTAAGGTGAACACATCCACTTCCTGTGTAACTTGGTATGCATTCCAATCACTGGCTTGATTACGAGTTAATAAAATAAATGGCGTTTGCTCCGTTGCCTGCTGCTGATTAAAAAGCGTAACCTGCTCAATAAATGGGCTGTAGTACCATAATGTTTGACCATCAGACACTAACAAATTTTCATCCGGCTCCTGTGCATGCCAACGGAACAAGCCTGGTCGCGCCACCTCAACAGTGCCTTCACCCTGCATGACAACCTCCCCATCAGGACTTAATACCTGTTGCTCAAACTGGGCACTAAAGCCATCGGTTAACGCTAAGCGTTGATTTAACGTCTCTTTAGGACTGGCTAATACTGAGAAATTGGCAAAAAATAACAGCAACATCCACTTCTTCATTTATTTTTACTCCTGACAAATTCAATCCAATACAAACATGGCATAACCGATACCCAAACCACTTGGAGTTGCAACTTCAAGTAGCAAAAATATAAACAGGCAACGTCCAACCATAGGATGCTTGTCATCTAAGGTATAAAGGATCGCTCGCATCTTTATGTCAATATTAGGTAGGAAAAGTTCATCGCTTCTCCTCTTTTATACCCAAACCACTTGGAGTTGCCGGTAGGCGGCAAGTGAGTTCATCCCCATGAGCATAGACAGACTATGTGATTGGGGTGAACGAACCCCTGCATCTACAAGTAGAAAAGGTATACATGCTGCTCGTTATTGACCACAACAGTGCTTGAATTTTTTACCGCTGCGACAAGGGCAAAGCTCATTACGGCCAACGTTTTTGTAAGGGTTAACACTCTGTGCTTTCGCCCCCAACATTTGCTCATCTGCCGCTAAAGCCACTTCATGTACCATCAAATCTAATTGCTCAATCATATCGGCTAAACTAGGCGACGTTTGATAGCCAGCGGCTCGCATCTGCTGCTGGGTCGCCTGCTCATCGAGAGCTAACATCAGCGTCGTTAACAGCGCTTGTAACATTCGCAACGATCCATCTGAACAATGACTGCTCTGCCATTGAGGCTCAATCAGTGGCCACAAGCTCATAAAACCTTGGGCAAACTCCATTAAACCTTGCTCTTGAGACTCTGCATGTTGGCTAAGTAGCGACAACAAACTGTATTGATTCGCTTTTAATTGTTGGTACTGGGCATTAATTTGTTCAGTGATCAAAGGTTCTAATTGCACCACATGTGAAGCAAACAGCTCCGTTAACCATACTTTTGGATCAAGTGGCTGCGTGGCGAAATTGGCAGCCAACACCATACCTTCCAGCATCAATGGAGAAGCAACAGGATGAGAGTCAGTTATAGTGACTA
Source organism: Vibrio sp. (assembly GCA_007124475.1). Lineage (GTDB taxonomy): Bacteria > Pseudomonadota > Gammaproteobacteria > Enterobacterales > Vibrionaceae > Vibrio. The sequence goes on from SLFB01000268.1 coordinate 3,247, forward strand.
AGGTATAATTCATAGCAAATTCTTGGTTGGAGGATAAGATTTAGCACAGTATAAACCTAAATCGCATTGAGTTGCAGTACAACCGCCGATCACCTCCCTTATCCTTTAGAATGAAGTAAAGCCACTGTACTCCCCCAACTCGAAGCTACAGGGGTGCTACAGATAATATTATGCGCAAAATAGGGTGACTCAAGACATTTCAAGCTCTACAATCTCGCGTCTTTATGTTTCTATTAGTAGTGTGAATATGCGTGTTGTTTTAGGCCCAATGGAAGGTGTACTTGATCATTTAATGCGTCAAATGCTGACCAGAATTAATGATTATGATTTTTGTGTGACCGAGTTCGTGCGTGTGGTTAACCAACCTTTGCCTAATCATGTTTTTTATCGCCTTTGTCCTGAACTCAAATACGCGTCTCGCACCCCCTCTAGCACACCGGTTAAAGTTCAACTTTTAGGCCAAGAGCCACATTGGATGGCTGAAAATGCGGTTCGTGCGGCTGAATTAGGAGCCTATGGCATAGATTTGAACTTTGGCTGCCCGGCGAAAATGGTCAATAAAAGCAAAGGCGGTGCTGCACTGCTACAACACCCTGAATTAATCTATCAAGTGATAAAAGCCTGCCGAGATGCGGTGCCGCAACACATTCCTGTCAGTGCAAAAATTCGTTTAGGCTGGGAAGATCCTAA
>SLFB01000279.1 GCA_007124475.1 Vibrio sp.
AATGCTCTTAAACAGCCGATGATGCGCGCCATTAATGACGTATCATTTAAAATGTACAAAAGCCGCGGTTTATCGGTGGTCGGTGAATCGGGGTCTGGGAAATCCACCACTGCGAAGATGATCGCTAAAATGTACGCTCCCACCTCAGGTAATATCGAATATAAAGGGCGTAATATTCTTAACATTAAATCACGTCAAGATTTAATGCATTTCCGAGAAGGGGTGCAGATGGTTTGGCAAGATCCGTTTGGATCGCTCAATCCAACGCACACCATTTTCCATCATATTGCTCGTCCATTGCTGATCCATAAAAAAGTCAGTTCAGGCAATAAAAAAGAGCTGCAAGAACGTGTTTATGATCTGCTTGAGCAGGTTGGTTTAATCCCCCCAAAAGAGACGGCTGAAAAATACCCACACCAACTGTCTGGCGGCCAGCGGCAACGGGTTAATTTAGCTCGTAACATCGCTGTTGGCGCCGAAGTGGTATTGGCTGATGAGCCTACTTCGATGCTCGATGTATCGATTCGCGCCGGCGTACTGAACCTGATGCAAGAGATGAAATTTGAAAAGCAAATGTCTCTGCTCTATATCACCCATGATATCGCTACCGCCCGTTATATAGCAGAAGATCTGGCCGTGATGTACGTCGGTCATATGGTCGAATGGGGCGATACCGATGCGATTATTCACGATCCACAGCATCCTTATACTCAGCTATTAGTGTCTGCGGTTCCCGATCCTAAAAAATCGATTCATGAGAAACTCAAAGGCAATAAAGGTGAAATTCCACTCTGGACGCCAAACTCGGTAGGCTGTCCTTTTGCTGGGCGGTGCATGCATGCAAGTGAACGCTGCCGAGAAAAACTGCCGGAAATCACACAATTATCGGAAAACCATTTTGTGCGCTGTTATTTATTCGAGCATTAACACAGGCCTTATCGTTGGCTCGCAATCTTGGAGTCACGATAAGGCAAGGTCGCATTGCTACCTGTAGCCACTAGAGCAGCGGCGTCAAGTAGCAAGGGGATAAATAATGGTTGAATCATCAACTAGGATTTTGCGTGATGAATGGAGAAAGCAATGCAATTACTCACTAACCACCTTGGTTATGAAGCGTTGGGACCTAAACAAGCGGTATTATTAACCTATCAATCGGCTTTTTATGTTGAAGAGGCGCGCTTGATTTGTGCGCATACACATCAATCGATGGCTCGTATTGCGATTGAATTTGGTGGCCAAGTCGATGGTTGGCATCAAGGTCATTTTCATCGTCTCGATTTTTCTACCATCACGCAAGAGGGTCAATTCTATCTTTGTGTCGATAACGCACGCTCAGCCACTTTCACTATTCAATCTGGGCTACTGATGCAGCGTACCTTTTCAGATGTCCTGCATTATTTTAAATCACAACGCTGTGCTGGCGTATTCGATAGACAAGATAAGCAAGTACCACTGCTGGGCACTTCACTCACTGCCGATGTGCACGGCGGCTGGTACGATGCTTCTGGTGACGTTAGTAAATACTTCAGTCACCTTTCTTACGCTAACTATTTCAATCCACAACAAACGCCTATGGTGGTGTGGAATATGCTCAAAGGGTTAGCGCTGTTAAACCATCACTCGAGTTTTGCTGATTTCTCTCACACTCGTCTCATGGAAGAAGCCTTATTTGGTGCTGATTTTCTGCTGCGTATGCAAAACGCCGAAGGTTTTTTTTATGTCACGGTATTTGATAAGTGGAGTAAAGATCCTCAGCAGCGGGAAATTTGCAGTTATGCCACCCAGCAAGGCCACAAATCTAGCGATTATCAAGCCGGTTTTCGTCAAGGGGCCGGCGTTGCTATCGCCGCATTAGCGGCGGCAGCTCGCTTATCCGAGCACGGCGAGTTTATTCAACAGCAGTATCTAGAAGCAGCGCAGCGAGGTTATCAACATTTACTTACCGCTAATCTCACCTATCTTGATGATCAGCAAGAGAATATCATCGATGAATATTGCGCTCTATTAGCCAGTTGTGAGCTCTATAAAAGCACTCAACAAGCCAACTATTTACTCGACGCTCGCCAATGGGCTAAACGCTTATCAGCTCGTCAAATGAGTGATGAACAGCATAGCTATTTTTGGTCAGCCAATCAGGATGGTTCACGCCCTTATTATCATGGAGTTGAAGCCGGCTTACCTGTGATCGCACTGTGTGAATACTTGGCCATTGAACCTGAGTCTACTGAACGACAACGAATACAACAAGTCATCACTCAAGCCTGTCAATTTGAACTGACCATTAGCTCACAGGTACACAACCCCTTTGGTTATCCACGACAATACGTGTGTGATACCAAAGGCGTCAAACGCAGTGCTTTTTTCATGCCTCACGACAACGAAACTGGATACTGGTGGCAGGGGGAAAATGCTCGCCTCGCGTCATTAGCCAGTATGGCTTACCTAGTACAACCTTATCTTACCGATAGCCATCTTAGTCAGTCATTACTGGCACTAGCCAACCATTCACTGAATTGGATCTTGGGACTTAATCCTTACGACATCTGCATGCTTGATGGCCATGGCCTGCATAACCCCGATTACTTACCAGATTTGGGCTTTTTTAATGCCAAAGGCGGGATCTGCAATGGGATTACCGCGGGGTTTGATGATGAACAAGATATTGCTTTTAACCCAGAACCACAAAAAGACGATTTGCTACAAAACTGGCGCTGGGCAGAGCAATGGATACCTCACGCTGCTTGGTATTTATTGGCTATCAGCAGTCAATTTGTTCACTTCAATCATTCAGGTAAATAGCCATGAGTGAACATCAAACTCACTACCTCAACGTCAATGAGAATAAGGATAGGGTATGAACTATCGGATGGATTTTGCTGTATTGAGCGAGCAAGCCAACCATTGCCGCTTTGGACTAACCTTGCATAATTTAAGCGATCAGCCACTGACGGACTGGCGCTTACATTTTGCCATTGAGCGCTATATTGACCCCAACTCACTCACTCAAGGTCAATTACAGCAAATCGGCAGCTTTTGCACTCTCGAGCCTAATTGTCAGACATTAGCTGCCAATAGCCACTTTTATTGTGAATTTACGATAAAAACCGCTCCATTCCATTTTTATACCGATGGCATTAAAGAGGCTTTTATCGAATATTCGAGTGCCAAGCAAATTCATCGCCAAGCCGTTACCGTCACCCCCATCGCTCTGCTATCTAGTCATAAACAGCGCTGTGTTATCGATACGGTTGAGCACGCAGAGCTGTGCCTTATTCCTTATCCTAATCATCTACAGCGACTCGAAGGAGTGATGACTTTATCGCCGCAAAGTGGCTTAGTCGTCGACACCGACCTGGCTCATCACGCCAGTCAGTGGTTTCGAGAGCAGTTGATGGCGTTATACGCTTTCCCTATTGACGAGCAAGCGGAAGCCGCGCCGATCCTTTATTGTCTTAAACCGACACTTGATGAGCAAAGTTACCAGTTAGAGATAGCTAAAGAGGCTATTTTCGTCTACGCGAATAGTGAAAGCGGCTTTATGTACGCCAGCGCCACGCTGTTACAATTAGCACGAAAAAATGCTCAACAGCTCGATTTTCCATGCCTAAAAATCAGTGACGCTCCGCGCTTTCAGTACCGAGGCATGATGCTCGATTGCGCGCGACATTTTCACTCTTTAGAAACGGTTAAACGCTTAATCAATCAACTGGCCCACTACAAATTCAATATTTTTCATTGGCATTTAACCGATGACGAAGGTTGGCGGATTGAAATTAAATCACTACCACAACTGACTGAGATTGGCGCATGGCGCGGCATTGATCAGGTATTAGAGCCCCAGTACAGCACGCTCACGGAACGTCATGGGGGATTTTATCGTCAACACGAAATCAAAGAGGTGATTGCCTATGCCGCTGAGCGTGGGATCAC
>SLFB01000027.1 GCA_007124475.1 Vibrio sp.
ATCGGCAAACACTAGTTCAGAGCTAATGGCAAACAAGTCGGAGTTGCAGGTTAGAATAAAGTAGAAAGAGTATAAAACCTCAAAACGACTCGTTTTGAGGTTCTCACTAGCTTGAAGTATGGAACTTCTGACGGCCTAATAATGAATGAGATAAGGTGGTACCATCGACTAATTCAAGCTCACCGCCAACCGGTACACCATGGGCGATACGACTCGCTGTCACTTGATGCTCTTGGCACAGTTCAGCAATATAGTGTGCAGTGGCTTCGCCCTCAACCGTTGGGTTCATCGCCAGAATCACTTCGGAAATGCCACCTTGTTGCAAACGAAAATCAAGCGTATCTAAACCTATGTCGCTCGGTCCAATACCATCTAGCGGAGATAAATGCCCCATTAATACAAAATAGCGACCTGAAAATTGCCCCGTCGCTTCTAGCGCTGCAATATCCGCAGGGCTCTCAACCACACAAAGTTGACCATTAGCCTGCCGTTTCGGATTCTGGCAAATATCACATACGTCTTGTTCAGTAAAAGTACGGCATTGCGTGCAATGACCCACTTCTGTCATGGCTTGACTCAGCGCTTCCGCTAACTGCAAGCCACCTTTTCTATTTCGCTGTAACAAATGAAAGGCCATACGCTGCGCTGATTTGGGGCCAACCCCAGGTAAGCAACGTAAGGCCTCCATCAAATGCTCCAGCATATGACTGGTTCGCATTTCTAACCTACTTATTGATTAGAATGGCATTTTCATACCTGGCGGTAATTGCATTCCACCGGTAATCGAAGCCATTTTTTCTTTTTGAGTTTGTTCAACACGACGAGAAGCATCATTGAACGTAGCAGCAATCAAATCTTCCAGCATTTCTTTGTCATCTTCCATTAAGCTAGGATCGATCTCTACTCGACGGACACTATGACTACCGGTAATCGTCACTTTGACTAAACCTGCGCCAGATTCACCGACAACTTCCATCGTGGCGATTTCTTCTTGCAGCTGTTGCATACGATCTTGCATTTGTTGGGCTTGCTTCATTAAGTTGCCCATACCACCTTTACCAAACATAGATTATCTCTCTGGTTTTTTGATTGTTTACGCTAAATGGGGATGGCAGATGATGATCTCAACCCCCGATGAATTAAACTGGCCTCACACTATCTTGATCCAGTTGAGCATGGAAACGACGTTGAATAAATTGTACATTTGCATCTTGTTGTAAGCTCTGCATCGCCTGAGTAAGCTTGGTTTGATACAGACGCTCTCTCAACTCAAGAGGGGTTTCTCCCTCTTCGCCGATATTAATGCTTAAATGACACTCTTCATTGAGTTGGTCATTCAGCGCTTGTAAAAGTTCACGTTGCGCTTTATCTGTATTTAAATGAGCATGAGAGGGTCGCAAAGTCAGCTCAATAGTTACACCTTGTTGGCGAAAAGTTGAATTTAACGCCAGCTGCTCAACTAATTTTGCGGTGTTTAACTGACTGATCAACTTCGCCCACGGATCAAGCAAAACCGACTCCTGAATTAACTTCTCAAGCATTTGTGGCGTTTTTTCATGCTCAAGTGCTCGTTTGAGCTGTGTCGGTGTTAACTCTGGCTGTTGTTCTGAAGTCTCTTGCTCATTGACTTGCTGCGAAGCTCGCCACTGATAGACTTGATCTGATGGCGATTCAGCCTCTGTCGAGTCAACCTGATGCGGTATCGATGACGAGTGTGGAACTTGCACTCGCTGAGCAACACGATCAAGGATCGATGTTGGCGCTTCCGATACCGCCTCAGACTTTTTTCCAGTTTGAGACCCCGTATTCAACCCTTTACGCTGCGAGCGAAGTTGATGACGTAAGCTGGCAACTGGAGGCGGAGCCATATTGGTAGACGCTGCCACCGTCGTTGGTTTATCAACCTCAGGTGGAGGACTATTCGTTGCTTGAACGCTATCCATTGAAGGCGCTGGTTGATGCTGTGAGCCTGAGCCTTTACTCATCGGTGAAGGTTCAATGGCTGCTGGAGAGGCAACCATAGGCTGATTATCACTTTCAACAACTGCAGCAGTGAGTGGATGAGTAACACGACCAGAAACAGGGCGAAAAGCTAGCATGCGTAAAGCGATCATTTCGAGACCAATACGAGCAGTCGGTGCTAAGGTTAAATCAGCACGCCCTTTTAAGACGATTTGGTAATAAAGTTGTACATCTTGCGGTGTCAGCTTGTTCGCTAAATCATCCAATGCAACAAAGTCGGGTTCAGATGGATCTAGTATACTCGGTAACGTTTGGTACATGGCAATGCGATGTAATTGGCTCGCTAGTTGCTGCAACAAGCCGTCCCATTCCACACCATGTTCCGCCAACTGCTCAATACAAGCCATCATAGCTTGCGGTTGATGACTGCTAATGGCACGTAATAGGTGCAAAGCATGTTCGGTATCTAGTGTTCCGAGCATCACGGCAACTGAGTCATAGTTTACCGCACCATTACCTAAAGCAATGGCCTGATCGGTTAAACTTAAAGCGTCACGCATACTACCATCGGCAGCATGGGCTATTAACGCCAAAGCTTTACTCTGATGACTAATTTGTTCAGCATTGAGTACATGTACTAATTGATGCTGTATATCGTCAACACTAATCGGTTTCAAATGAAACTGCAGGCAACGAGATAAAATCGTAACCGGTAACTTTTGGGGATCCGTCGTAGCCAATAGAAACTTAACGTATTCCGGTGGCTCTTCTAATGTTTTCAATAATGCGTTAAAACTGTGCCGAGAAAGCATATGGACTTCATCAATCAAATAAACTTTGAAGCGCCCTCGGGCCGGTTTGTATTGCACGTTATCTAATAATTCGCGCGTATCTTCGACTTTGGTGCGTGATGCCGCATCAATTTCTAATAAATCAACAAACCGTCCCTGATCGATCTCTTGGCAAGTGGCACATTGACCACAAGGCGTTGCCGTGATCCCGGTTTCACAATTTAACCCTTTGGCAAACAAACGGCCAATCGTAGTTTTGCCAACACCTCGAGTGCCACTGAACAGATAAGCGTGATGCAGCCTATTCTGTGTCAACGCATTCCCTAACGCCGTTAAAACATGGGATTGCCCCACTACAGCATCAAATTGAGTAGGACGCCATTTTCGTGCTAAAGCAAGATAACTCATGAAACCTTCCATTATGGGTGTTTAGTGACCATCAAACTCACAAATGCTAAACACTTCTAAGCCTAAATTTTCTAAGCGTTTATCACCGCCAATTTCTGGCAAATTAATCACAAACGCAGCGTGCTTAACTTCACCGCCTAATTGACGAATCAATTGGGTGGTTGCCTCAATCGTACCACCGGTTGCCAGTAAATCATCAACCACTAAGACTTTATCTCCTGGTTTAATCGCATCCACATGAATCTCTAATGTATCTGTGCCATATTCAAGATCATAGGATTGAGCAAGCGTTTTTCGTGGCAACTTGCCAGGTTTACGAACCGGCACAAAACCAACGCCAAGCTCTAACGCTAATGGCGCTCCAAAAAGAAACCCACGAGCTTCAGTGCCGACGACTTTGTTAAAGCCCATTGCTTGATATTTTTCAACCAGTACACGAATGGTTGCTTGATAAGCCTCAGCATCTTCTAACAAACTGGTGACATCACGGAATAAAATGCCTGGTTTGGGATAGTCAGCAATACTTTTAATACTAGATTTAATCAGAGAAAGCGTTTCAGTTGTCATCATTACATTAATTTTAATTGAGTAATCATGCTACTAGCACAATTAAAATGAGAGTTCAGACGTGCTGGTTACACTATACTTCCCTACTTGAAGCGATAGCAGTATTGGCTACGCTCGCTCACCGCAATCATAGATGTCTACCTATGCTCATGGGGATGAGCTCACTTATCGCCTACCTGCAACAGCAAGTCGTTTG
>SLFB01000219.1 GCA_007124475.1 Vibrio sp.
CGATGTAAGTTGAATTGTGACTTGCATGTAACCCCCTAAAGCTACTTGTTTGAAGTGGCCGCCCCAGAAGCTAGGGAGCGACCAGAACGGCCAATGTTTCGATTAATGGGGATTGTAGTTGCCATTTATGGGGATTGTAAATAGCGCAAAATGGGGATTAAACAGCTATGATAAGTAAAAATAAGGGGGATTTATGTACGCTAATGAACTACTAAACGCTTACAAAAAAGCAAAAAACTACGTACAAGACAAGCAAATTGCGCATGACTTGAACCTATCACCACAAAAGATAAGCAAAATTAGAAGCGGAATACGCTATATATCTGATGAGGAAGCCGTTTATCTAGCAGAACAAGCAGGAATTGACCCAGAGCTGGCTTTACTTGGATGCCATGCAGACCGCAACGAAAACCCACGCATAAAACAGCTATGGGAACACATAGCAAAAAAGCAAAATCGGCTAGGATTAAAAGCAATTACAATGGGTTACGTGGGATTTATGCTAGTGAACATGGGCGATAAATTAGAGTCATCATACTACGCATTATGTATATTATGTTAAATGATATACATGCAGATACACGAGACTTATCCTTACAGCGCTCCTATTCTTCCTTTTACTTATTGTATTAAACATAAGTCTATTTACCATAAAGTATATAATTACCATATTGGTTCATGTTTGCACATTGAACAATATGGTAATTATTCTTGAGGATTTAAATACTGTTTAATAATGCGTTGTAATTCTTGGCTACGAATGGGTTTTAAAACCACATCATTCATGCCCGCTTGTCGAAATGTCGCGTGATCATCTTGCATTGCATGAGCCGTGAGCGCGATGATCGGTGTCTGGATATTCTTACTACGCAAGATTTTCGTCGCTTCAATTCCATCCATCACTGGCATCGAGATATCCATAAGAATCAAATCAAATGCATGGCTAGTTTCTGTTAATGATACGGCTTGTTGTCCATCACTCACCATGGTGACGTTGTAACCCATGCGCGATAAGATTAACTGGATGACCATTTGGTTAGTTTTGGTATCTTCAACAACTAAGATATGTCCTTGGCTACTCTGACTACTGGAGGCTTGTTTTAAAATAGGTTCAAGGGAATCAATCTTAATGCTATTTGTTTGTCGTGAATTGACGGGAAGACGGATGGTAAAATGGCTGCCTTGTCCTAAAGAACTGCTGACTGAAATCGTTCCTTTCATCAATTCTACAAGGTGTTTAGTAATCGCTAAGCCAAGCCCTGTGCCACCATAATGACGAGTAATAGAGCTATCGGCTTGAATGAATGGAGAAAACAAGTGTTCTATTCGCTCAGGCTCAATTCCAATTCCGGTGTCTTCGACATGGATGACCAATTCATTTCTTGCGGTACTTAACCGGACATCAACAGAGCCTGCTTCGGTGAATTTGATCGCATTACCAATCACGTTGAACAGTATTTGCATTAAACGTACAGGATCAACCCAATATTCATAATGATCACAAATTGATGTTCGAACATTAAAGCGGATCCCTTTAGCAATACACGCTTTATGATGATAAGACAGAGCATGAACAAGCTTCTTGTGCAAATGAACCCAGTGACGATGTAACTTAAAGTGCCCTGATTCTATGCGACTCAAATCAAGAATATCATTGATGATCACTAACAGAAGTTCTGCTGAATTTTCCATTTGTTCTAATAACTCAAGTTGAGAGTGATTAGAGTCTTCTCGTAAAATATCAATTAACCCTAAAACAGCATTGAGCGGCGTTCTCAACTCATGACTCATCATCGCTAAAAATTGCGACTTAGCTTGGTTAGCATGTTCTGCTTGCTGCTGTGCAATATAGAGTTCATGAGTTTTTATACGCACTAAGCTTTGCAATTCTTCTTTATGTTCAATATCGTTAATGGCTCGCTCGAGGAGTGGACGAAAACGTTGCAACGTTGCTTTGGTCTCTAAACTAAACTGCCCTTTCCTACTGCCTAAAAGCAGTAATACGGAATCGCTGGTTTGCGTTTGGATACCTGTGATTAACGCGGAGTTTATTGTTTTTTGAAGAAATGGATTAAGATTTTGAAATTCGGCAAGTTTGGTGGGCTCAAATAGAATAATACACTCGCCTTGTAATACTCGTTGAAATTTATCACCATTAAGCCACTGCTTGCCTTGAAACGCGATATTCGAGGACAGAAATGTTGAAAATAACGAATTTGGCGTGTTTTTAGCAATAACAATAAAATCATCAAAGTTAATATATCGATGAAGGACGTTTTTAAGCTCTTCAAATATCTGATATTTATTATCAGCATGACTAAGCGCCGATATGGCGCTGAGAATAACACGGTTCTCTTCCGCTAAGCGAAGCTCCCTCTCTTTACTTCTCTCTAACTCAAGTAGCACCTCACTCAGCTGCTCATTTTTGTCTTGTTCTATCATCTTTGTCTATTCTGACTCATAGAAGATAACCGATGCTATCATTAAATTTCCGTGGGCATTCTCGCCACCAATAAAGCGTCCCTGCTCACCAAAAGTAAACGGACAAATAAATGGCTGGCCATGCATTTGCTCGACCAGCTTTTTATGGACGAGCTGTATGTCTTCTCCTAAACGAAGCATTGCACCTGCACAATAGATGACAATTGAACCGAGTAATAATGACTCATGATAGTTTTGTGTATTTGCATCTTGGATCACTCGTGATGCTCGATTCAGCAGCTGTTCTTTTGAGCCTGTCATCAGTGTTATTTTTTCGCCTTCATTAACCGTAGCAAATAGTTCAAGCGATCCATCATTCAGCATTCGAATAGGATGACACAATTTATAGTAAGGCTGTTGATTAACATATCCGGCCACCCTTCCCAAGGGAAAACGAGTCACGTGTTCAAATAGATGCAGATCATTAAACTGAATGTTGGAGTGATCGCTGATCCACTCTTTATAAATCGCAGAAGCTGGCTCACCGTCAATGCTTTGCACACATCGATGATTAACTTGAGTGATTTCACCTTCAAACTCAGTCGGTGAATAACCAGCACTAAAACCCGAGGTTAGTGGCTTAGATGGAAAAAATAGCTGCAAAGCTATGCCATTAGAGCTCCATCCTTGTTGGGTAATGATAGACCATTGTTTTTGAATATTATTATCAGCGGCACTACCACCGATAATAGGAACGTGAGTGCCAAAGGTTGCATCAATCGTATCGATAAAAGCTTCTTCATGCCCCGGTGTTGAATGCAACAGAATTAAGCTCGGAACTTCTCCTACTCTATTAGCTTGCTGTAATGCTTGTTGTATTGCCACATAAGCTGCTCGTTGATCATCCTCTTGACCTAACTCGACTAAACCTGTTCCATAAGCACTATAAGAACGGTCATAAATAGCCATCAAAGCGACAACAGGCCCTGTATGAACCCCTTTATCCGTCATAATAGCCTGACAGGAAGAACAGCCAATAAATGGAACACCAGGGAAATTTAGGCTGAGTTCTCGTTGTATTTGCTCAGCGGAATATTCTTGCGAATAATAGCAAATGAGGTTGGACAAACCATCCAGTTTCAGTGTTTGTGCTAGCTGCGCTATGGCCTCTTTAGTGGCCGAGGCGTGAGTAAAAGCAGTAGTAAATTGCATATATCAGGCTAATAAAAATGCATTAATGGAGTTATTTTACCATGATAATTTTTTACTGACTGTTTTTGTATTGTAAGGATTGATTGTTTTCGTGGTCTATAGTCTGATTTTCAGTCGTTGATTCTTTTTCAATGGTGTTTTTCTCTTCTTTTACATGAGTTATAGTTCGCCAGGTAAAGGCAGATATCAAAATAACCAGCATGATTACTATTTGAATAAGTTTGTTTTTGGTGAGCTTTTCTGCAGGCATGAATTACTATCCTAATTAAAAATGA
>SLFB01000155.1 GCA_007124475.1 Vibrio sp.
ACGGCGATTAATACGGGCATAAAAGTGCCTGAAGTTTTTAGGCCGATAATGACGCGTAAGAAAACCACAATCAATGCACCAATCGGGATTAGCATGATGGTTTTGAACATCGCTTGCTCTTCTAATGGTAGGCTATGAATCGAGAGATTTAATAGCCCATCAGCGTTGACTTTACTATTGGTGGCTTGTTGTGGTGACACTTCTTGCGCAATCATTGAAAAGTGAACTTGACTATTCTGGCCACCGACAAGGTCGAGTAATGAAACGTTAGATTCATCCCAAATCAGTAGGTTATCTGGATTGGCTTCAATGCCAATGTCAGGGTTAAATAGAATCCACTGTTGACCGTCCCAAACTTGGTTCATTGGTTGAATCGATTGTCGGCGACGGCCATCTTCAAGACGAATAACCCCAACAACTTTATTAGGCACTTGCGCGTAAGACAGTAATTTTTGCGTCGCTTCAACTTTACCAATCCGATTGAGTAATAACGCGGCATTTTGGTTATCGCTTTCGTTTAGTGCTTTGATTAACTCCCGAGTAAAGGTGACATCATCGGCTGAACGTTGAGTAGCTTGAGCAATAATAGCTACGGCTGAAGCCTCTTCTGGTCCAGTAAAGGTTGGCGTAGCAATCGGTAGTGTTGGTGGAATTGGAGTCGATTTGGCTTGAGGGTCAACCAGAAACTGAGTTTTATAATAAATGGTTTGTGGGCCACTGGCTTGACGGATGGTCCACTCCGCTCTTCGGCCATTGTTTGTGGTGAGGTAAGAGATACCATAGCCTGGTGAAGAGGCATTCTCACCGATCATGGTAAAACCATTTTGGGTATGTGGTGCCGCTAGGGAGACCTTGACTTCTCGGCCTTGAGCCACAAATTCGATACGTGCTTCAATGTCCCAAACTTGGCGGGTTTCTCCGGGTGTCCACGGTACACCATAAGTTTGATGGCGCATGACACTTAACGTAATTCCAACCGCAATTAATATCACAATAGACAAATAAAACGGAATTCGAGATGTCATAATCGGTCCTAGTTCTGGTTAATAGTCGTTTGATTATTTTGCGTGCTGGTATTAGCGTCAGTTTGAATATATTTGCGGCTGACATCAACGACCGCAATATCACGAATAAACTCTCTACCGAGTAGGATAGGGTGGTTCATTTGGGAGCGATCAGCTAAAGTAAATTGCGCTTGTTGATGAATGGACCCTAGTTGAACCCAAAGCTCAATCACAGCGCGCCGCTCGGTTTGTTCGCTGGTCGCCTGACGAATGCGAACATAGCGCACGACAGGGGCTTCTATCCAGTGGCGGTTATCTGCTTCATTATCATCACCCACAAGATGGAAGCGAACCCACTTTTTACCATCTCGCTCAAACTCCTCAACATCAACGGCATTTAATGATGAGGTGGCAGCGCCAGTATCTATACGAGCATCAAATGTTTCTTGAATGTTATCAATCAGCACGCGCTCAATTTCACCCAAAATCAGATCTTGACGGGGAATAGTTGGCTGAGAAGAAAGTGGTAATGGGGTCGATTCCATTTGAGCTTTGGTAGTCACTATAATTGGATTTTTCACATCTTGATGCAAATTGGCTAGATTGCGTTCTAAATGTGTCACTTGAGAGTGCAAGGCATCAATCTGGGTATTTTGCTGGTTAAGTTGTTGTTGTAAATTTGTCAGCGTAACCGCGAGGTTGGTTTTTGAATCATGAATCGCGTTTAGCGTAGCTTGATGGTATTCATCTCCTTTCAAGAGTGTGCAACCTGACAGCAAGCTTAATGCAACGACAGGAGCTATTCGCTTAAACATTGGCAACCTTATTTATTGATATGAGTTGATTGAGTAAACCTCCTCAGCTTCAGTTTTCCACCATCAGTTATCTACCATCGTAACTGAAAGTCTTGAGCCAGAGGAGGCGTAATACCTTACCGGTTAGGGTAAACCTATCCATAACTTAACGAGTTAAGGTTTTGTCAATTATGGTTTCTGAGCAACTAAAATCGCTCGTCGTGGTGCAGGATAACCTTCTACAGTTTTGCTCGGATCTTGCCCATCAAGATAATCAGGGAGTGAATTATGAGTCATCCACTCCGTCGTGCGTTGTTCATCTTGAGAGGTAATGTTTTCATCAACGATCTTGACGTTGACGAAGCCAACTTTTTCTAGCCAGCCTTGCAAAGCCAGTGCCGATGGGAAAAAGTAAACATTACGCATTTGAGCATAACGATCAAACGGTACGAGTACTGCATTTTCATCCCCTTCAATAACTAGGGTTTCTAGCACTAACTCACCGCCACTAACTAACTGGTTTTTTAATTGTATTAGGTGATCCAGTGGTGAACGACGATGATACAATACTCCCATGCTAAATACAGTATCAAATGCTTGTAATTCAGGCAGTTGCTCTATACCTACGGGGACTAAATGCAGACGCTGATCATTGTTGAGTAATTTTCGTACTGCTTCAAATTGAATTAAGAATAGCTCAGAAGGATCGATACCGATAACTTGATGTGCACCTTCTCCTAGCATACGCCACATGTGATAGCCATTGCCACAACCGACATCCAAAACAGATCGCCCTTTTAGGCAAGAAATATGCGGTAATAGTCGATCCCACTTCCAGTCGCTACGCCATTCCGTATCAATATGGATACCATGCAGATGATAAGGCCCTTTACGCCAAGGATGGAGTGTTTTTAATAAGCTAGTGAGTTTTTTTTGTTCACCGTCAGATAAAGGCTGTTGATTACTCACCGATACCGATGCTTTTAAGTCAATAGTATCAGAGCTATTGTCGGGGATTTTTTTTAATGCTCTTAGCCAGCGATCCATGTCACCGTGTGGTTTATCTTGCCATTCGGACAGTTGTTTAGGTAAGACATCTAACCAAGGTTGTAAACGGGTATCTTGCGCAAGGCGCTGATAAAGAGGACCAAAATTAAACATAAATTAGTATTCCTAATGAGTATAAGAACCCTGGCAGTAGATAACCCATGTCTACTTACAAGGGAAAAACGAATAGGGTGCTTGATTCCATCATCTCAAGTCGATAATTGCGCGCTTATTTAATAGCAAACATTGAGCCAAAGTTGAAACATTGAAACCACATCTCGTAACTGGTAAAGCCTAAACTTTTAAAACGAGCTTTATGTGTTTCAATTGAATCAGGACGCATGACATTTTCAATTGCGCTACGTTTTTGACTGATCTCCAATTCGCTATAGCCATTGGCTCGTTTAAAGTCATGATGTAAATCGATCAATAATTCATGAGCGGTTTGATTGGGGAAAATAAACTTTTCAGAAATAATCAATATTCCCCCCGTGCGCAGCCCGGCGTAAATATTCTCTAGCAAGCGGTAGCGATCATCGGGAGATAAAAACTGCAGGGTAAAATTTAATACCACAACGGAGGCGTTTTCGATTTGAATATCACGAATATCGGCTTCTATGATCTCAACAGGTGTATCAGAACGATAAGCATTAACGTGTAATTTACAGCGTTCAACCATAGCAGAAGAATTATCAACGCCGATAATTTTACAGCCTTCTTGTTGGATATGACGCCGCATTGATAAAGTGGCAGCGCCTAATGAGCAGCCCAGGTCATAGAGATTGCTATGGGGTTTGGCAAAACGTTCGGCCAACATACCTATTGCCGAGATAATATTACTATAGCCGGGTACTGAGCGTTGAATCATGTCTGGAAACACTTCAACAACTCTTTCATCGAAAGTAAAATCGCCAATTTTATCAATAGGCGCTGAGAATATAGTGTCTTTGTTGGCCATGAGTAAACCTTATACACGCTGAGTCATTGTTACTTTTGGATTAATACTGATTGCTCTTTAATGGTAAGCGGTTGTGTGCACTTATGTTAAATATC
>SLFB01000169.1 GCA_007124475.1 Vibrio sp.
CAAGGTTTAATTGCAGGCCGAACCCCCATCCGTTATCAAGGTTTAGAAGTGGGCATGGTTCGTGATATTAAACTCTCGCCTGAGTTAGACAGCATCTATGTTGAAGCGGATATCTACCCAGAAGGAACACAACTACTGTCAGAGTCCACCCGCTTTTGGTTAGTCAAGCCCACCGCCAGCCTATCCGGCGTATCAGGTTTAGATGCCTTGGTTTCAGGTAACTATATTGCTCTACATCCAGGTAACGAGAGCAGCAGCGATTATCCTAAAGTGTTCCATGCCTTAGATAGAGCCCCTTCCGATATTATTGCCCACTCTGGATTACAATTGACGTTACGTGCTGATGACTTAGGGGGCATTGCGGTGGGTTCACCCATCATTTATAAAAAAATTCCTATTGGTGAAGTTTTTAGTTATCGCCTCACTGCCGATGGGCATTCGGTCTTATTACAAGTTGCCATTGAACCTGAATACCGCCATTTGATCACCAAAGAAAGTCGCTTTTGGAACGTCAGTGGCATTGGAACATCACTAAGTTTTGATGGTATTGATGTTCGCTTAGAAAGCCTAAGCGCCTTACTTGGCGGAGCAATTGCCGTTGACTCCCCAGATGGTGGAGAGCCCGCCGCACCATTAAGTGAGTTTCCTTTATATAAAGATTTGAAAACCGCGGGACGTGGCATCCCAATTAGCATCATTCTTCCTGATAATAGCGGTATCAGTGCTTCTGGCGCTCCCATCATGTATCGCGGCCTAGAAGTAGGACAAATCACCCATCTGCAACTGAGCGAAGATAAAACACAAATCATCGCTCATGCTGCTATTCAACCTTCATTGCATGATATGCTCACCACAGGTAGCCAATTTATCCTCCAAGAAGCGAAAGTCGCTTTGTCTGGGTTTGAGAATCTACCAAATTTATTAAAAGGCAATTACTTAACCTTACAACCTGGTGACGGAGAGCGAACCAGACAGTTTTACGCTTTAAGAAAGTTGGAATACCAACAATCTCAGGCGCAAACCTTTCCGATCACGTTCACTTCTGACCATACTTATGGCCTGACATCAGGCTCTACCATCCTTTATCGAGGCATTAAAATCGGCCAGATAAAAGAGATCCAATTGAACAAGGATGAGGTTGAATTGAAAGCGGTGATTGATCAGCAGTATCAATCTTTGATCCGCTCCAAGAATCGCTTTTATGTCGATACGTCAATGAGAGCGGAGCTAGGAAATGCTGGGGTTAATCTGTCTTTACCTCCGCTTAAGCACCTACTGAGCGGTGCGATAAGTTTTATCAGTGAGGGGGAGCCTCAAGCACTTAGCCATTATCGGTTACATGCAAATGCCGCTTTAGCCGAGTTAGCCACCCATCAACAACTCGGCGCTCAAACCTTTGCCTTAATCGCGGATCGCCTCCCTCCTATTCAGGTAGGTAGCCCGCTTCTGTATCGACAACTGCCCGTCGGGCAAGTCAGTGAATTTAGCTTGACCCCAAATGGAGTCGAGATCCAAGTACGTATCGATAATCAATACCGTCACTTAATTAATCCGCAAACGGTTTTTTGGAATCACTCTGGCATTGATGTTAGTGCTTCATTAACCGATGGGATCAAAGTCCAAGCCGCACCGCTACAAAGTTTGATCCAAGGTGGAATCGCATTTGACACCTTGCCCGGGGTAGAAAATCGCCAAGCTAAGCACTGGATCTTATATCACAATTTACAACAGGCGCAGTCCTCTGGTACCACCATTACCCTACTTGCTGCCACTAGTACTGGAATCACAACGGGCTCTGCTATCACCTATCAAGGGATAAAAGTGGGTGAAGTGGTTGCTACCCAACTTGATTTCAAACAATCGCAAGTCAAGTTTCAAGCCCGTATCCAAACGCAATATGCCCCATTTATTGCCCGAGAAAACAGCGTTTTTTGGCCATTGACACCGAATGTGAGTTTACAAGGAATTGATAACCTAAGTAGCATGCTTATGCCGAGCATTGCCGTTCATCCCGGTGACGGCGCTAAGCAGTCTACCTTTACGCTCGCCGATCAGGCGTATAAAGCGGCTGGTGTCCGATTTACATTACAAACCGAGCAGCGTGGCTCAATAAAGCCAGGTACTCCCATTTTGTATCGCGAAATCGAAGTTGGCCAAGTCATCCAAGTTGAACTTGGCCAATTGGCTGATCGAGTAGTCGCAACGATTGACATTCAAGCTGACTGTGCTTACCTGGTGCGCCAAAACAGTCTTTTTTGGAACAGCTCAGGGGTTGATGTATCCATTGGTCTTAGCGGAGCCAATTTACGCTCTGGATCGCTAGACTCGATTATGCGTGGCGGGATTAGCTTTGCTACCCCTGAGCAAAAACAGCTGGCACCAGCAGCAACACCTGGGGATAGCTTTTATTTGCATCCTAAAGGACAGGAAGATTGGAAACGCTGGCGCACCGCGATACCAAAACCATAAGTCGGCTTCAAGTTTGGTCGCGATGTGTATATAATCGCGACCCCAATTGGCTTACCAAGCAGAGATCTCCACCGTGCATTCTACCGTCGTGCTTCCTGAAGCGTTTCTAGACTCCATGGCAGCAATCATGCCATCACATCTAAACATGGATGATTTTATCGCTGCCTGTCAGCGTCCATTACGAAAAAGCATTCGAGTCAATACTCTTAAAATATCGGTGGCTGATTTTCAGGTACGAGCACAACAAAAAGGCTGGCAATTAGAGCCAGTTCCTTGGTGCCAAGAAGGATTTTGGATCACCGCGGATGAGCAACAAATTCCCCTCGGTAACACCGCTGAACATATGGCTGGGCTTTTTTATATTCAAGAAGCGAGTTCGATGATGCCAGTATCTGCATTATTTAACCAACCCAATACCCGTTATCAATCGGTATTAGATATGGCCGCAGCTCCTGGCTCAAAAACCACGCAAATCGCAGCGCTAATGAACAATCAAGGTGTGCTGGTCGCCAATGAATACTCGGCAAGTCGAGTGAAAGTCTTGCACGCTAATATCGAACGATGTGGTATCCGCAATACCGCACTCAGCAATTTCGATGGTCAAGTCTTTGGTGGCTGGTTACCTGAGCAGTTTGACGCCGTATTAATTGACGCGCCTTGCTCGGGTGAAGGTACAGTACGTAAGGATCCAGATGCAATGAAAAACTGGAGCCAAGCGGCAATTGAGAGTATTGCCGACACTCAAAAAGCCTTAATTGAAAGCGCATTTCAAGCTTTAAAAGTCGGTGGCAGCTTAGTGTATTCCACCTGTACACTCAGTCGAGAAGAAAATCAGCACGTTTGCTGGCATTTAAAAAACACCTATGGCGATGCCGTCCACTTTGAAACATTAGATGAGCTTTTCCCTGAAGCAAAACAAGCGATAACTGAGGACGGCTTTTTGCATATCTTTCCACAAGTGTATGACTGTGAAGGTTTCTTCGTCGCCAAAATCACCAAACAAGCCAGTGTGGCAAGTCCAGCGGTAAAAAAACGACTCGGTAAGTTTCCGTTTACCCAAGCCAGCGCTAAGCAATGCAGCGACATTAAACAGCACCTCTTCACCGCTTTAGGCTTGAGCTTACCCACTGACAGCCAACTGTGGTTAAGAGAGAACGATGTTTGGCTATTCCCAGCAGACTTAGCGCCATTACTGAGTGAGTTTCGTTTTTCCCGTATGGGCATTAAAATAGCAGAGCAACATAAACACGGTTATCGCTGGCAGCATCAAGTAGCCACTTGCCTAGCGACCAATCAGGGTGGTCAACTGGCTCAAGGGGTAAAAACCATCGAGCTGGATCAAGCACAAGCAAGAGAGTGGTTTATGGGCAGAGATGTACGCCCCAACAGCAGTGCTGGACAAGGAGAAG
>SLFB01000122.1 GCA_007124475.1 Vibrio sp.
GTAGCACTCTCTAGAATATTGAACATTGTTCTTTTTCATTGTTCGGTTTTACAAATATTTATGGCACGACGCAACGATCACACCCGGGAAGAATTGATCTCACTCACCCTAAAAGCCAGCATGGAATTCTTAGATAAGCATTCGCATCACGAACTCAGCCTAAGAAAAATCGCGACTATGATAGGTTATGTGCCAAGTACACTCGTCAATGTGTTTGGAAGCTACAATTTACTCCTTTTACATGTTGTTGCAAAAACGCTCGATAATCTTGCCCAAGAATCAAAATTGGCCGTTAAACAATGCTCTGATCCCAAAAAAGCGCTCTACAAATTGGCTTATTGTTATCATGACTTTGCCCTCAAACACCCTAACCTGTGGCAGCTGATTTTTCAGCATAATATGCACGGTGAGCCACTACCTGAATGGCAAAGTCAGCGCATCAATGCCATGACCAGTATGCTTGAGGGGTTATTACACTTAATTACCCCCCATCGACGTGACGATGAGATTGTTCGTTCTAGTCGAGTACTATGGGCCGGTGTACACGGCATAACCTTACTCAGTGTCGATGATAAATTTTTTAGTAACCAGCCCATCAATGGCAAACTGCTGATCGATGACTTATTAAATTCATACCTAGCTCACTGGTGATCCCTAAGGCGCTTTTATGCACAACACTCCGTCATCATTACTCACGCAACGTCGTTTCTTGCCCTATTTTATCACCCAGTTTTTTGGCGCATTTAACGATAATATCTTTAAAAACGTGTTGTTACTGTTTGTTGCTTTTGCCGCTGCAGATACCTTATCCATCTCTAGCCACCTATTTATCAATCTTGCTGCGGGTTTGTTCGTGCTGCCGTTTTTCTTGTTCTCTGCTTCAGCGGGGGTATTAGCCGATAAATTCGAAAAATCATGGTTTATTCGCCGAGTAAAACTGTTTGAGATCGCCATTATGTGCATTGGTGCGGTGGGCTTTATTACTCAAAACTACGCTTTATTGCTCATCATGCTGTTTTTAATGGGCACCCAATCGGCGTTTTTTGGCCCCGTCAAATACGCGTTGCTGCCTCAGCAACTCAAAACCAATGAGCTGGTCCCAGGCAATGCGTTAGTAGAAACCGGTACCTTTCTGGCCATATTATTAGGCACGATTGGAGCTGGGGTTATTGCTTCACTCGATCATGCCCATTATATTGCTGCTGGTGCAGTGATCTTTTTTGCCTTACTCGGCTATCTTGCTAGCCGCTCTATCCCTGTCGCTCCGGCGAGCGATCCAAACTTGGTGTTTACTTTTCGCCCTATTCAGCATACCCGTACAACGCTGGCTATCGCCAAACAAGACAGAACCATTTTTCAATCCATCATGGCCATCAGCTGGTTTTGGTTTTTAGGCGCCACTTACCTCACTCAGTTTCCCAACTTTACGAAACTCTTTCTTAATGGTACAGAAAGCGCGGTGTCATTTTTGCTCGCACTTTTCTCAATAGGTATCGCTATTGGCTCTCTCGCCTGTGACAAACTCTCTAATCATCGTATCGAGGTTGGATTGGTGCCGCTCGGCAGCTTAGGTATTAGCTTGTTTGGCTATCTGATGGCGGCGAGCGTCCCTGAGAGCTTGCCCCAATTTAGTCAGTTTCACGATTTTATTAGCCATCAAGCCCTCTGGCCGCTGTTTATTTATCTGTTGTTATTAGGGGTTTCTGGCGGGATTTTTATTGTGCCCCTTTATGCCCTATTACAACATCGAGCGAAAAGTACTGAACGGGCACAAGTCATTGCTGCGCTCAATATTTACAATGCGTTGTTTATGGTGGGCAGTGCTCTGCTCGGCATTATCTGCTTAAGCCTACTTGAATTAACCATAACGCAACTGTTTATTTTGCTTGCCGTGCTGAATGTGCTGATGACCACCTACTTGTTTTTACAAGTGCCTATTTTTGTTCTGCGTCTGGTGGTTTGGGCATTGACTCATACTATTTATCGGATGAAACATAAAAACTTGCATCATCTACCAGAGCACGGCGGCGCACTGATTGTCTGTAATCATGTCAGTTATATGGATGCCTTATTGCTCAGCGCGGTTTGCCCACGCTTGATCCGCTTTGTCATGGAAGAAGATTACGCTAACATTCCTATCTTAAGGCCGTTACTCAGTCGAGCTGGAGTGATTCCGATTTGTGCCAATAAACGCAGTTCGATTCGCCGCGCCTTTGCTGAAGTTGATCAAGCGCTGCAAGAAGGCCACTTGGTATGTATTTTCCCCGAAGGTCGCCTAACCAGTGATGGTGAGATCGCTCCTTTTATGCGCGGGATAGACGTGATTTTAAAACGCAGCCCAGTACCAGTGATCCCGATGGCAATTAAAGGCTTATGGGGCAGCTTCTTTAGTCGCTATAATGGTCGTGCTTGTCGTAGTCTACCTCGTAAATTACGCGGAAAAATCGAGATTGAAGCCGGTGAAGCGGTCAGTAGTGGGCAGGCCAACACCGAGTTGATGCAACAAAAAGTCGCTCAGCTACGTGGTGATTGGCGCTGATAGATCTAGTCTAGTCTAGTCTAGTCTAGTCTAGTGGTGTATAACGACTTTGCTGATCGGCAAACCAGTGTTTCACCGCTTGACGTGAAATCTTAATACCGCTCTCGGCTAGAGTATCAGGCAACTGCCAGTAAGCGATGGGATGTTTGAATTTTTCTAGCTTATCCGCCAACCATGCGGCAAATTGCGTTTGATCGGGCAAAGATTGGCAACGCAGCACGGCAATGCTGCGCGCGCCAAATTCGACGTCTTGCACTGGGACAACTATCGCTAACTCAATCTGCGGATGACGAGCTAACACGGTTTCAATCTCTTCACAGTGAATATTTTCTCCGCCCGAGATAAACAAGTTATCCGCGCGGCCAATAATGCACAGTTCATCGTTATACCAAGCCCCCAAATCACCACTATCAAACCAACCATCTTGATTGGTTAATGGCGTGAGTATCCCTTGTTGATAATAACCACTGGCTAGGGTTTCCCCTGCTATCCAAATCCGCTTATCGACTACTTTTACTTGCCGTTTCGGTAGCACTTGGCCAGCACTCGCTGTCTCATCTACCGGTTTGGCGGTCACCGTAGACGCTGCCTCCGTCATCCCATAACCAATCCAAGTTTCAATCCCTTGCTGAGCCGCTTGCTGAGCGAGGGTCAGTGGAATATGACTGCCACCCAGTAAAACATGGCTTAAGCTAAGCGGTTGTTGGCTGGCTAACAGTCGTTGCAGTTGCGTTACCACCAAAGAAGCATGGCTGACCTGTTGAATGTCATCGAGTAATTGACCTGTTGCCAGTTTTAAACAGCCGCCTACCGCTAGCCAGCGATAAACAATCGCCAGTCCAGAGACATGATAAAGGGGCAAACTGAGTAGCCAAGTATCTTGCTCGGTAAACGCAAACCGCTCTAATAAGCCCTCAGCAGAAGCAAAATGCTGGCGATGAGTATGCGCCACCGCTTTAGGGACGCCCATGGAACCAGAGGTAAAAATAAGCGTCGCAAGAGTATCTAGCTCATAAGCTGTTGACGAAGCAGAGACTCCGTCCATTTCGGTGTCTGATACCGCACTTGAAAACGGCTCAACCGTGGGAAGGTCAAGAAACTGCAATGGCGATGAATAACACTTAGCCAGTTCATCAACCAATGAATTCAGCGACGGGGAAATCCATAACCAAGCAGGTTTTGAACCGTATAAACGCGCTAATTTTTCTGTCAGTTGCGCAGCGGGCTGCGGCATAGTGATGGCACACATCACCCCTTGTTGCATCGCCGCTAATAGCCACCATAATATTGATGGCTGATTTTTCCCAACCAAGGTAAGCACA
>SLFB01000173.1 GCA_007124475.1 Vibrio sp.
ATGGCCATGGAGTAAGAGATCGCGCTGCCGTGTTGTAATACCCAACCAGAAATCTGCTGTTGCAGTTGCTGATGGTAGGCTTGATTAATATAAGGAGGGCGATTTTGAGTCGTGTCTATCGTGGTGTTGCTGAAGTCTCTTTGCTGGTGCACATTGAGCGGTTGAAGCTCGTCAATGGTCATATTGTCATCGTTAACTGGTTGGCGGCTAGTGCTGCCCGATACCTCTGTCTCTAAGCTTGCTTGTTGAAAGGTTTGGCTCACAAATACGCTGAGATTATTACCTAGCGTTTGCTCGATGATATCTCCGTGTTGTAAGCCCTGGAGCAACGCCTGTGAGGCTATCGCTTGCTCTGTTTTATGGTTGACTATGATTGCAGAGTTAGCCCCCGCTGGTTGACTTGACCATTGCCAGTAGAGAAGAATCAAGCCGCTTAGACTAATTAAGCTAATGAAATATCTCATTTCTAATGCATCCGTAGCTGTAGCCACGATTGAGCAAATTTAAGATCTTTTTCAATTAAGCTAGTGCTGCACTCCAATAGCTGACTTATTTCGTTGATTTTTAAGCCAAGAAAATATTTTAATTTTAATGCGTTGGATTGCCTTGGGTAGCGAACCGTAAAACTATCCAAGCTTTGATCGAGCAAAATCAGTTGCTCAACGTTCGCTTCTGTTGGGGTTGGGAGCGATAGCGTTGCCTGACGCTTCTGGGCTTGCACCGTTCTAGCGTGATCAATCAAAATTTGCCGCATGATTTTGGCAGCGAATAGCAAAAATTCACGTTGATGGTGAATCTGTTGTAAATCGGCTTGTGCCAATTTGATATAAGCTTCATGGACCAGTACGGTGGTATTGTATAACTCTTCGCCTAAGACTTGGTTGTCTTGACCGTATTTGGCGATGCTTTTCCGGCGTTCTTTTTCTGCTAAGCGGCGCAGCTGCTGATAGGCTAATTGATAGAGCTGCTCTTCAGCGGCTTTATCCCCTTGCTGCCAACGGTGTAAGATCTGTGTAAAGTTATTCATCTAGCCTTTATCCATCGTGTTGTTTGCTAAACTCACTAGCATGAAGTAGCTGTAAGCTTTCACTGCCATCTTGGGCACGAATTTTTTGCTGTTGTAAGCGATACAAAATTCCTTGATCCCAGCGCTCTCCAGCCGGTAGGTATTCCCAACTGACAATCTGTCGACCTTGTTCTGTATCGAACCAAGTCACACTCGTATTGAGTTGAGCGAGCTGAGCATAAGGCTGAGCATTATTACGCCACCACATGGCTGGAAATTGTGTGGAGATATCTTCACGATAGTGATGGAGTTGCGGCGGACATTTCGCTTGATGTTGAGGTCCGAGTTTAATCGCGCTAGGTGAGATAAGTAAGCAACGATATTCGATCCCATTGGCCTGATATAAGGTCTGCAGCCAAATACCCGATAAGTTGATTTGGTCGCCTTTCTGTTGTGGGTAAGTAAAGGCTAAAGTTTGTCCTAAATTATGATGGCTAATATGCTGGTTTGGGCCTAAGCCTTGTACTTTTTCGATCAATAACTGGCTCTCAGGGTGAAAAATTAGCGCAATAGTACGATATTTCCAGTCGCCTTCATCGTCGTGATCTTCGACATAAAAGCCACTTAAATCATTGTTAGTGCAACCGGTAAGGGCACAGCCAAGTAGACCTTGACGATCGGCAAAAGGTTGCAAAGGCTCGGTTGATTGCGAGGTTATCGCTCTCTTGATATCAAGATGACAATTTTGAAAATAGTCACCGGGTGAGGGATATTCCGTGATGCCATCGTTATCAATCGAAAAGATAATACGGCCAATGGGAGGTTGGTAGTCTGGGTGAAATTGACGATCCAGATCATGCAAACAGACTCTGCCATGCCAGTCGCGTTTTTGGATCATGGTATTGATTAATCGCTGACCTTGAGGATGGAAAACCACGTCGGCTAGATCTTGTTTAGCGGTTGGAGTCGTTGACTTATTACTTGCTAGACAAGGTAAGCCTAACAAATATAGCAAGCCGACTAAAGAGCGAGTAAGTTTAAGTCTCGGGCAGAGAAGAGTGATGGTTATCAACATGGGTTATCAGAGCAGTCAAGAGTGAGTTTTTGTTTCGGTACGTTTGGCGCCACTAAGGCCGCCAATAGTTTGTGTTTAATATGTGGTGGTATATCTTGGCTCGACAGCAGTGACCGACGAGTCATATCGAGCATTCCTTCGAGAGTCACTGACTCCCCTTGTGCGTATTGTGCATGATGCAGCAGAGTCGTTAATTGCAATAACATTTGCTCGGTTATTTGCTGTTCCTGCTGTAATTGTCGATTTTTTTCGATCAGCGTGTAAGTGAACATCATGACCAAGCAAACGAGGAGCACACTGAGTGAGCTAAGCATGGGACGACGCCGAATAAAACAGCCTAGTACATGCCAGGGATGAGTAGAGCGCTGTTTAATGGGATGAGAGGTTAGGATCGCATCAATATCTTGTCGTAATTCGCCCACGGTTTGATACCTGTCGACGCACTGTTCAGCTGTCGCTTGTTCTATGACTAGCATTAAATTTGGATTCGGTGATTCTGTTGACATCATGGTTGCCAACACTTTACCTAATGAATATACGTCACTTTGTTGAGTTAAATAATCGCCTCGTTTTTGTTCAGGACTGGCATAGTCGATACTGTAAGCCTTAAATTCAAATTGCAGCTTATCACTTTGACCCTCACGTAATTTTTGCGTGAGGTTAAAATCAATGAGCTTTAGTTGATGCTGCTTTGTGACGAGAATATTATCGGGTTTCAGGTCGGCATGTAAGATTTGATGGTCATGGGCATGCTCAATAGCACGACATAGCTGACTGAAAAGTTGTAATCGCTGACGCTGATTAAGTTGATAATGTTGAAGATGTTGGTTGAGCGCTAGACCATCAATACGCTCCATAACGATATAAACTTGATCGTTATAGATACCGCCATCAAACACTTTGGCGATGGCAGGGTGATTCAGTTTAGCCAGTAACTGCGCCTCGTTAAATAATAACCGAGAGCCTAATACTTGGCTCATAGCCGGTTGAATAAATTTAATCGCTAGCTGCTGATCGAAAGAATCATCTGCTCGATGTGCGGCATAGACAACACCCACTCCCCCTCGACCAATTTCTTCGGTTAACTGATATTTATCAATACGGAGATTGGCATAATCTTGTTGGCTGTTTGACCAAGTATGGGCGTGATCACTCAGTAGCTGACTCAAAGAAAATGTCGGCTTAGCTTTAGAATTCACTAAGGGCAGTAATTGGTGATATAAGTCAGTATGGTGCTGTTTTATAGATTCAAGCCACTGATGTTGCTCTGACTCTGGTAGATCAAGGTAATCATAAAAGCATTGAGTGACTGAGATAGGATAAGACACGAAATCGATTTATTATTATTAATTTCTATCATTTTAACCAACTTAGTTACATAAAGAAACACAGCATGTTGCAGTAACAGAATAAAGATTGCTCCTCATAGACATCAGTCTTATCTATTCTGCAAGGGTTCCAATCACTGTCTATACTTTGCTCATTAATACGATTTGGTTGTTGGGTAAGGCCGTCACTAACGGGAGGAGTTAGTATGAGGAAAAGTATCAAGTTTTTAATCGTGAGTGGATTAAGTTTATTACTTGCCGCGCCATTGTCGGCCAATGTAACTTGGCAAGGCCACTGTCGTGACAGACCACCGAATCTTTATTTTGAAAATGGGCAATGCAAAGGGCCGGGTGGGGATGTGATCACTCAAGTCATTGGTAAATTAGGCCATCAAGTTCAGTGGACGCAAGTGCCTTGGGCGAGAACCATTGG
>SLFB01000211.1 GCA_007124475.1 Vibrio sp.
TCATTGGGGATTGATAAACCGGCGTTAACCAGATGGCATCGATACCTAATTTCTGCAAATAATCGAGCTTAGAAATAATACCCGGAATATCGCCAGTGCCTTTATTGCCGCTATCGCAAAAACTTTTAGGATAAATTTGATAAATGGTGGCGTTTTTCCACCATAACGGGTCTTGATTAACTGCACTCATAACTTACTCACTTACCAAAATAGACAAAAGAGTGGCCAATCAGCCACTCTAAAAATACTGATTACGCTTTACTGACTTCTAATTCACCCTTGGCTAACGCACGCTTGTACATCACTAAGGTTAACGCTGCCGGGACAATGATCGCCACGAGCATCGCGACTAAGAAAGTCAGCCAATATTGTGGTTGAATAGATAAAATGCCAGGCAAGCCACCCACCCCGATGCCATTAGCCATCACGCCAGCACTACCACAAATTGCCGCGGCTAGTGCACTACCAATCATCGCGCTCAACATTGGGAATTTATACTTAAGGTTAATGCCGTACATCGCCGGTTCAGTCACACCAAGATAGGCGGAAATTGCCGCTGGTACTGAAATATCGCGTTCGCCATGTTTTTTACTGATAATGATGATGCCAACGACAGCAGATGCTTGCGCAATATTAGAAAGAGCAATCAATGGCCAAATCGGTGTGCCACCAAGTTGTTGCATCAGTTGCAAATCAACCGCGTTAGTGGTGTGGTGAATCCCAGTGATCACCAGTGGCGCGTATAAGAAACCAAACACCATCGAACCCAAGACTGCGAAATCACCTGTCATTGCCACTTTAGCCGCAAACGCTACCCCATCACCAATTACTCGTCCAAATGGGCCAATCAATGCATGGGCTAAAATCACTGACAAAATAATCGATACGAAAGGAACGACGACTAGATACAAATAAGCAGGAATAATGCGTTTGAGATTGGTTTCAATAAAGGCCAGCACCACCCCAGCAAGAATGGCAGGAATAACCTGTGCTTGATAGCCAACTTTTTCAATCGCAAACCAGCCAAAATCCCAAACTTCTGGTACTTGAGTACCAATCAGATAGGCGTTCATCAATTGTGGAGAAACCAAGGTTACCCCTAGGGTAATCCCCAAAATTGGCGTACCACCGAGTTTTTTCACCGTTGACCAACATACCCCAACCGGTAAGAAGAAGAAGATCGCTTCACCAATTAGCCATAAAAAGGCATGGACACTGGCCCAAAACTGACTGATTTCAGTTAATGTTTGGCCATCAAACATCTTGATATCGCCAATCACATTACGGAAACCTAAAATCAAACCACCGGTGATGATAGCAGGCAGCAGTGGCACAAAAATTTCAGCCAAATGGGAAATACCACGCTCTAACGCATTCATGTTTTTACGCGCGGCCAGTTTGGCATCGTCTTTTGATGCTTCTGATTTACCCGTAAGCTGTAATAAGATCTTATAAACCTCATCAACTTCAGTACCAATCACCACTTGAAACTGACCCGCATTAGTAAAACAACCTTTGACCATAGCAATGGTTTCAATCTGTTTACTGTCGGCTTTTTCAGTATCGTTTAATACAAAACGTAAACGAGTTAAGCAATGACTGACACTGGCAATATTATCATTGCCGCCGATCAGCTCAATCAGACGTACCACGTCTTGTTTGACTATCTTACCCATACCCTTATCCACCCTATTTGGTTTTAACTTATAATAGTTGAACTTATAATGGGAACAATCCCAAAGATTGAGTAAATAGTGGCACAAGATATGGAAAGATAAAATGGGAACAGTCCCATTAGTTGAAAGGGATCACAAACAATCGAATCATCAATAGTAAAAGAGACACGCAACACCCAAGGAGTTTGCCGTGGTCGCTAGATTAACGAAGGTGGTCACGTTAAAAGAAAGTGGGGATAAAATACGTTAACTCTGACCATACAGAGTTAACGACAAATAAAGGATAAACTACTGATAATTACTGATAGTTTTCAGATCGCCTAAAAAACCGACGCTGATGGCGTTATCTGAAATAAGCCGGGGCTTGGGTTAAATGTACCGGTTCAGTTAACTCACCAGATAATTGTTTAATGAGTAGCTCTGCGGCTTGCTTGCCAGCCTGACGATATCCTGGATCAACGCTATAGATGTTAGGAAATAAAAAAGACAGCAGCTCGTTACCACCGACACCCGTTACCACAATGTCATCACGCTGCTGCTCTTGTAAGCGCTTAATCACTCCCAATGCCAAAGTATCACTGGCACAGACAATCGCCTCAGTATCAGAAGTTAACACCTTATCAACCAACTGGTAGGCACTTTCATGATGCAGTTCACCGGTTTGGAAAATAGGCTTAATATCGTGCCGCTGACACCAATCAAGATAAGC
Source organism: Vibrio sp. (assembly GCA_007124475.1). Lineage (GTDB taxonomy): Bacteria > Pseudomonadota > Gammaproteobacteria > Enterobacterales > Vibrionaceae > Vibrio. The sequence continues at coordinate 2,386 of SLFB01000211.1, forward strand.
CTGTAGGCGCATTAAACCCGTGGTTTTATCTTGAGGATTAACCCCTACAAAGGCTATCTGAGTGAGCCCTTTTTGCTGTAGATGAGTTAACGCTGTTTCAATCAAGGCTTGATGGTCGTAATTAATCGAAGAAATGGAATCATGATCCATCGCAACCAACACCGCTTTATCTTGCCACTCGGCTAATGAAGCTAAATCGATATCGGTAAAACCAAAAACAATCACACCATCAACATTGCGCTTAGCCAACACTTTCAGATGTTCACGGGTTTTATCGCGGTTAAATTGGCTCTCCATGATCACCACGTCATAACCATGGGCATACAGTACCTGTAACATGCTACTGATCGAACGATTTTCTGATGGCGAATCTAAGCGGGAAATAATCACCCCAATCACTTTTTGACTACCGCCACGCATCAACTGAGCGGACTTAGAAGGCACGTAACCGGACTCAGCAATCACTTGCTCGACTCGTTGCCGAGTTTCAGGTTTCACTTTCGGATCATTGGTTATTACACGAGAGACAGTCGATTTACCGACTCCAGAAAGGCGAGCGATGTCAGTTATGGTCAGTTTTTTAGCCATTAACCTTTTGCCACCAATGATTGAGACGCTAAATAAGCTGGTACATCAGCAATGCTGTCTAGTACGGCATTGGCCAAGGCTTCACCTTGAGGGGTAATCGCTTTACCAGTACGCACCAAAATTTTTTGCCCGACCCCTGCCGCTTGCGCCGCCATCATATCTTCGGCTTTATCACCGATCATCACGGATTTTTCCATATCAATCTTTAAAAAATCACGCGCTGAAATCAGCATGCCTGGATTTGGCTTACGGCACTCACACTCTTGACGATACGGCTCAACACCATGTTCTGGATGATGAGGACAATAATAGATGCCATCTAACTCGACGCCATGATCGACAAAATTCCAATCCATCCATTGCGTTAAAGAGAGAAAGCGGTCTTCGCTAAATAGCCCACGAGCAATCCCTGATTGATTAGTCACTAAAACCAGCAGGTAGCCCATCTGTTGTAACTGCTTCGTTGCAGTAAATACGCCATCAATAAAATGAAAATCGTGCTCATCATGCACATAACCATGATCGGCATTAATCACACCATCACGATCCAAAAACACAGCCGGTTTTGCCAAAATATTATTCTCTTAGGAAGTCTTTGCTAAGAATTATACTCAACTATACTCAAGATGCTACACGCAAAAGTATTGCATCGCTGCCACTAGCTTCAGCACTTCACCTATTCCTTGCTTAATGAGTCGTTAGACTGATTACTTTTACTTTATAGCAATTTAGACGTCTAGACGTAAAAATATCTATTGACTTAAAAAGCGAGAACTCATAGCATCAAATCAAAGGACAGTTCAGGTGTATGCGCCTATCTCGATACAGGTTTCGTTTATGATTCAACTTCATCAAGTTAA
>SLFB01000066.1 GCA_007124475.1 Vibrio sp.
CTAGCAGCAATGCTGGGGATTTTTTATTGGTTCGCTATCAATATGAGAGAAAAGTGGACAGCGGATAATTACCATTGAATAGAATCCTGGCCTGTCACGCCGGGGTCGTGCTGGTTGTTAAACAGCAGGGAGTCCCGTCCGCTCCGCCACTGATAAAGAATCCCTAGCAGTAATGCTGGGGATTTTTTTATTGGTTCGCAATTAAAACGAGAGAAGCGAGCAGCGGATTATGGCAATAGAATTGATAATTATATAGTAATTACTATAGTGAGCTTTCTGACTCTAACTGTTTCGCCTTTTCTATCATAGGTGTAATGGTTGAACCTTGCACTAAAATGGAGAAAACCACGACAGCGTAGGTCATCACCATCACCAACTCTTTCACATCAATCAATTTGTCAGGAATTACCATAACTCCAGCAGGTATGGAGAGCGCCATCGCGAGCGCTAACCCGCCACGTAATCCACCCCAAGTTAAAATTCTTACTGACCATGAGTTATAGTGACGAAAGCGTCGAAACCCTAAGTATGAGAGCCATACACTAAGGTAGCGAGCCGCTAGTACTAACGGAATCGCAAAAGTCATAAGAATCCAATCTTCTCGATGAAAATCAAATAGCAACATCGACATCCCAATTAGCAAAAACAGTACACCATTCAAAAATTCGTCGACGAGTTCCCAGAAATGGTCGAGATGCTCTTCGCTTTCTTTAGAAAAGCCAATAAATCGTGTCCAGTTACCGATCATGATCCCTGAGACCACCATGGCTAAGGGGCCTGAGACGTGAATAATATCAGCAAAGGCGTAGCCCGCTGTGGGTATGCCAATAGTTAATAATAACTCCATGGAATGATCATTGGTGGCGCTGATCAGGTAGTGAAACAGTAGACCGAGTAAAAAGCCATAAATAATGCCGCCAATGGCCTCTTGAGCAAATAGCGCCGCCACACTAGCAACAGTCGGAGCTTCGTGGCCAAATGCTATGGTAAATAAAGTGACGAAGATGACTAAACCAAAACCATCATTAAACAGTGATTCACCTTCTATCTGAGTGGAAATTCGTTTTGGTGCATCCAGCTTTTTGACAATAGCCAGCACAGCGATGGGGTCGGTGGGAGAGATCAATGAGCCAAACAGTAAGCAATAAATCAGATCAAGCTGAATTCCAATTAACTGACAAAATCCATAAAGTCCTAGGCCGATAAAAGCAGTAGAGAAAAGCGTGGCACCTAAGGCGAGTACAGTAATCTCCCATTTTTGATCTTTTAGATTAGGCAGCTTTATACCAAGGCCGCCAGCAAACAATAAAAATCCTAATATGCCTTTTAATAAAAAGCTTTCGAAATTAATACTGGTTACGGTTTCAGTTGCGATATGGGCTAAATGAAACCAATCATTTTGCCCGGCAACAATGATCAATATAGATAACATCATTGAGCCGGCAGTAATCGCAATAGTGGTTTGCATTTTGATCAATTTGCTATTGATGAATGCAATCATCATTGCGGCGGCCGATAAAAAACATAAGGTATAGTAAAGCGACATTGTCTTTCTCATTATGTAACAAAATGTGATTAAAATTTTCCTTGTATCATTAATAAATAGCAAACCTTTTCTTTAAACTGACTTAGATTCCTTTTTAAGCAAAGCGATTAATGTTTTTGCTTTTTGGCCGTCTAGATTTCTAAACTGACTGTGGTAGGATGAATAATCAATAACAGGGAGTGAGGTTTGACCGTGGGAAGGCAGGTATTTCAGCAAATTGAGCAACAGCTAACACAACGCATCTTAGTGATTGATGGTGGTATGGGCACCATGATTCAGAGTTATCAGTTGCAAGAACAAGACTATCGTGGCGAGCGTTTTGCTGCATGGCATTGTGACTTAAAAGGTAATAATGATTTATTAGTCTTGTCCCAACCGCAAATAATTCAAGCTATCCATAATGCTTATTTAGCTGCCGGAGCGGATATTTTAGAAACCAACACCTTTAACGCGACCACCATAGCAATGGCTGATTATGATATGCAGTCATTGAGTGCCGAAATTAACTTCGCTGCTGCTCAACTAGCACGTCAAGTCGCCGATGAATGGAGCCAAAAAACACCCGATAAACCCCGTTATGTTGCTGGTGTACTCGGCCCGACTAACCGAACTTGTTCGATCTCCCCCGATGTGAATGATCCAGGTTATCGTAATGTTAGTTTTGATCAACTGGTTGACGCCTATTCAGAATCGACTCGTGCGTTGATTGAAGGTGGTTGCGATCTGATCATGATTGAAACGATTTTTGATACGCTTAATGCAAAAGCTTGTGTTTTTGCTGTCGATTGCGTGTTTGAAGAGTTAGGTTACTCATTACCTGTGATGATCTCAGGCACTATTACCGATGCCTCAGGGCGAACGCTTTCCGGACAAACCACGGAAGCCTTTTATCACTCTTTACGTCATGTCCGTCCGCTCTCGTTTGGTTTGAATTGTGCACTTGGTCCTGACGAATTACGCCCATACGTTGCTGAGTTATCAAGAATCTCAGAAAGTTATGTCTCTGCACACCCTAATGCGGGTTTACCAAATGCGTTTGGTGAATACGATCTCGGTGCGCAAGAAATGGCAGAGCATATTGCTGAATGGGCACAAGCGGGATTTCTGAATCTGGTTGGTGGTTGCTGTGGGACGACACCTGAGCATATTGCAGCAATGGCGAAAGCGGTTGATGGGCTGGCACCTCGTCCACTACCTGAGCAGAAAGTCGCTTGTCGTCTTTCTGGTTTAGAGCCTTTGATCATTGAGGCAGATACTCTATTTGTTAATGTCGGTGAGCGAACCAATGTCACTGGCTCGGCACGTTTTAAGCGTCTTATTCGTGAAGAGTTATACGATGAAGCTTTAGATGTGGCGCGAGAGCAAGTCGCTAACGGTGCCCAGATCATCGATATCAATATGGATGAGGGGATGCTTGACGCTAAAGCCTGTATGGTGCGTTTTTTACAGTTGTGCGCTTCGGAGCCAGAGATATCAAAAGTCCCCATCATGGTGGACTCGTCAAAATGGGAAGTGATTGAGGCGGGGCTAAAGTGTATTCAGGGCAAAGGGATTGTTAATTCGATTTCTCTTAAGGAAGGTAAAGCTAAATTTATCGAACAAGCCAAGCTGATTCGCCGTTATGGTGCAGCTGTGATTGTGATGGCATTTGATGAAATGGGGCAAGCCGATACCCGTGAGCGTAAGGTTGAGATCTGTACTAATGCGTATCGAATTTTAGTGGATGAAGTTGGTTTTCCAGCAGAGGACATTATCTTTGATCCCAACATCTTCGCCATTGCCACTGGCATTGATGAACACAATAACTATGCGGTGGATTTTATTGAAGCCATTGCGGATATCAAACGTAGCCTGCCTTATGCGATGATTTCCGGTGGCGTGTCTAACGTTTCTTTTTCATTTCGCGGTAATAACTATGTTCGAGAAGCGATTCATGCCGTCTTTCTCTACCACTGTTTTAAACATGGTATGGACATGGGGATCGTTAATGCCGGTCAGTTAGAAATTTATGACAACGTGCCACTCAGTTTACGCCAGGCGGTGGAAGATGTGGTGTTAAACCGTCGATCTGACGCGACAGAGCGCTTACTTGAGATAGCGGAACAGTATCGTGACAATGCCGTGGGTAAAGTGGACGATCCGGCTTTGCTTGAATGGCGTAGTTGGCCTGTTGCAAAACGTTTAGAACATGCTTTGGTAAAAGGCATTACTGAATTTATTGTTGAAGATACTGAGGAAGCTCGTCAGCAGTCAGCAAGGCCACTGGATGTCATTGAAGGGCCATTGATGGATGGTATGAACGTTGTCGGCGATTTATTTGGGGAAGGTAAGATGTTCTTACCTCAAGTGGTGAAGTCGGCGCGAGTCATGAAACAAGCGGTGGCCTATTTAGAACCCTACATTAATGCCTTAAAACAGTCTGGCTCCACTAATGGTAAAATCTTACTGGCAACAGTGAAAGGCGATGTACATGACATTGGTAAAAATATTGTTGGCGTCGTCTTGCAATGTAATAACTACGAAATTATTGACCTTGGTGTCATGGTGCCGTGTGAGCAAATTTTGAAAGTCGCTATCGAACAACAAGTGGATATTATTGGTCTGTCTGGCTTAATTACTCCGTCATTAGATGAAATGGTGCATGTGGCGAAAGAGATGGAGCGACAGGGATTCACTCTGCCGTTGTTGATTGGAGGGGCTACCACTTCTAAGGCTCATACTGCGGTTAAAATAGAACAAAATTATCGTCATCCGGTTGTCTATGTAAATAACGCATCACGGGCAGTAGGGGTGTGTAGTGCTTTGCTATCTGATGAGCTACGCCTGGCATTTGTTGAAAAGCTAGATCTCGACTATCAACGTACTAGGGATCAGCATGCTCGAAAAACCCCGAAAACACGACCAATCAGTTTGGACAAAGCTCGGGCCAACAAAGTCGCTATTGATTGGCAATCTTATACCCCACCAGTACCAGCTAAGCCTGGTGTTCATGTGTTTGACAATTGCTCGATTGCTTTGTTGCGTGAGTATATCGATTGGACGCCGTTCTTTATGACTTGGTCTTTAATGGGGAAATATCCCGCTATCTTGCAACATGAAGAAGTGGGAGAAGAGGCGCAACGCTTATTTGCTGATGCCAATGCATTATTAGACCGAGTTGAGCAAGAGGGGTTACTGCAAGCTAAGGGGATTTGTGGCTTGTTTCCTGCCGCCAGCGTGGGTGATGATATTGAAGTTTACGTGGATGAAACTCGTAGTGAGGTTATCCATGTATTGCATCATCTGCGTCAGCAGACGGAGAAGCCGAAAGGAGCAAACTATTGTTTGGCCGACTTTATTGCCCCTAAATCATCCGCTAAACAAGATTGGATCGGCGCTTTTGCTGTCACTGGAGGTATTGGAGAAAGGGAGCTGGCTGATGCTTATAAAGCCCAAGGGGATGATTATAATGCGATCATGATCCAAGCGGTGGCGGATCGCTTAGCAGAAGCTTTTGCTGAGTATTTACATCAGCAGATGCGTAAAGACATTTGGGGCTATGCGAGTGAAGAAGAGCTTACCTGTGATGATTTGATCCGCGAAAAGTATCAAGGTATTCGCCCTGCACCGGGTTACCCCGCTTGTCCAGAACACACGGAAAAAGCAACTCTATGGACGTTATTATCGGTAGAAGAAAAGATTGGCATGTCACTCACTTCTAGTTACGCAATGTGGCCTGGGGCATCCGTTTCTGGTTGGTATTTTTCACATCCAGAGTCGCGTTATTTTGCCATAGCCCAGATTCAAGCAGACCAAGTGCAAAGTTATGCTGAGCGCAAAGGTTGGGATAGGCTAACTGCAGAGAAGTGGCTTGGGCCTAATATTAACGGTTAAGCTAAGAAAACCGTAGTGGTTAGCTACGGTTTTCCTATTTAGAGACTATTCTAATAGAGCTTGATGCAGTTTTTGCACGGCTGATTTTGCGTTATCACTGTGAACAAGAAAACATAGGTTATGGGCACTTGCCCCGTAGCAGATCATGCGGATATTAAATTCATCCAGCACACCAAAAACTTGTTTAGCATAGCCGGTGCGCTGTTTCATCTTATTGCCAATTAAGGCGACCAAACAGAGATCATGCTCTATCTCCACGGTGCATAGCTCGGCGAGTTCTTGGCGAACATGGATAGGTAATTCAGGATGGCCACCAGAGGTATCTGTTTTATCGAGTGTCAATGAGACACTAATTTCTGACGTCGTTATCAAATCAACCGAGATTTTATGTCTTGCTAAAATCTCAAACACTTTGGCTAAAAAACCATAAGCATGAAACATATTGACACTGCGTAATGTCACCATCGTTTGATTACCACGTAGAGTCAGAGCGCGAAACAATGGGGTGCTTGCTACCTGTCGACGGATCCAAGTGCCGCCTTCTTGTGGCGCTTGTGATGAACCAACGAACACAGGAATACCATGACGAATCGCTGGTACTAAGGTAGATGGATGAAGAATCTTCGCTCCGAAATTAGCCATCTCCGATGCTTCACTAAAACTGATTTCAGCAATTGGCGCGGCTTTAGCCGCAATCCTTGGATCGGTGGTATAAATACCCGGTACATCTGTCCAAATTTCTAACCCGTTGGCGTTAATGGCTTCGGCGATCAATGCGGCGGAGTAATCACTACCGCCTCGGCCAAGAGTGGTCGTATTACCTTGTTGATCAGCACCAATAAAACCTTGTGTCACTACCACCTGCTGTTGGCAAAGGGGCAGCAGCTGCTCGTTGATTAATGAGTGCAATACATCCAGTTGAGGCTCTGCTCGGCCATAATGATCATCGGTTCGCATAACTTGTCTGATATCAAAACGTACTGCAGCGATACCCCGTTCACGGAGAAGTTGAGTCAGTAGGTAGGTCGACATTAACTCACCACAGGCCACTAAATGATCAGTTAACTTTTTACTGACGTCTAATGCAGCCGCATCGGCGGCTTGACGTACAGTATCCAATAAGTCATTGATTGCAGAGCGAACTTGATCCTGTTCATCCAAAGAATTAATGATTGAATAGTGGATATCAGCCAATTGCTGAATGATGATTTGTCGCTGTTGGTTATTTGGCACGCCATTGGCGAGCTCAACCAGTAAATTGGTTACACCAGAGCAAGCGCTGATCACCACGATTCTCGTAGCTGGATTCTGTTGTATGATCGCCGCACAGCAGCTCATCGCATGATAATTAGCAACACTTGTTCCGCCAAATTTAGCGACAGTAAATGTGTTCACAATAGGTCTCCCAAGACTTCCTAAAAATAAAAATGGTTGGTTATCCAACGTCCAATGTTTTGAAGAGTGTGAACTGAGAGCAAATAAAGAGGGATAACGATTAGGCGATGTCCTCAGAAGCTCTTCACCAGCTGCGTCTGGTGACAGTCACAGGGATTCAGCCCGTGCAACCGGTAAATCAAAGCCTCACCTTTGTTTTACCTCGGCACTGCTCCCCATGGATAGTTTGTATTGGAGTTGAGGCTCCACAAATTATCTGCCTGGGCAGTGCTCCTCTTCTGCAGTATCTAAATAACGTTTGTCTTAGTTAGATACCAATATCCCCTTTCTACTTGAAGCTGCAGGTGTTGGCGACGTTCATTTACCTCAATCACATCGTTTACCTGAAACCTCCAAGTGGTTAGGGATAGCTCATTCATTGAACGGTTTTGGCTACTTAATGTCAATCGCAAATGTTGCCAATCATGCAAATAAAAATGATCAGAATGTGAAAGTGGTTTGATCTGTCAGCGTAGGTTTGATTGTGATGATGCTTAATTTCGATTAACCTCGATCTGTCACGTCAGTCACATAGCAAGGAGCACTTATGACCATAACGAGTTTTATCCCACCACGTCGGATCTTGATGGGACCTGGACCATCCGACATTTCGCCCCAAGTACTACAGGCATTAAGTCGACCTACTGTTGGGCATCTCGATCCATTATTTATTGCTATGATGGATGAACTCAAGCAGTTATTACAATACGCATTCCAAACCAACAATGACTTCACGATTGCGGTATCAGCACCAGGAAGTGCGGGTATGGAAGCTTGTTTCGTTAATCTAGTGGAACCCGGTGATAAAGTCATTGTTTGTCGTAATGGCGTATTTGGCGAGCGAATGCGGGAAAATGCCTTACGTTGTGGTGCGCAAGTGGTTGTCATTGATGATGAATGGGGAAAACCGGTATCGATAGATAAAGTCAGTGCGACTTTAGCCGAACATAGTGATGCTAAAATTTTGGCCTTTGTTCATGCCGAAACCTCAACCGGTGCATGCAGTGATGCACAAACGCTGGGTAAATTAGCTAAGCAATACGGTATGTTGACGATTGTTGATGCGGTGACATCTCTGGGTGGTGTGCCGTTACTGGTTGATGAGTGGCAGTTGGATGCGGTGTATTCCGGTAGCCAGAAGTGTTTATCTTGTGTGCCCGGTTTATCACCATTAACTTTTTCGCCAGCGGCGATTGCAAAAATCCAATCACGAAGCAGCCCGATTCAAAGCTGGTTTCTTGATCAAAGTTTAGTCTTTGGTTATTGGAGCGGGGCAGGTAAGCGTAGTTACCACCATACTGCACCAGTCAATAGTTTGTATGCTTTGCATGAAGCCTTGTTATTACTCCAACAAGAAGGGCTAGAAAATGCGTGGCAGCGTCATCGCCAGATGCACCATGTTTTAAAGCAAGGTTTAGCAGCGTTAGGTTTAACATTTGTTGTCGATGAAGCCAGTCGCTTACCACAACTCAATGCAGTTTATATTCCCCAGGGGATCGATGATGTTAAGTTACGTGATTATTTACTGCATCACTATAATTTAGAAATTGGTGCTGGTCTTGGCGCATTGGCTGGTAAAGCATGGCGAATTGGCTTGATGGGCTACGCGGCACGTCCAGAAAACATCGCCTTGTGTCTCAAAGCATTACAAGATGGCTTAGCACAACAGCGATAAACCAAGCTGAGGTTTAAATCATCTGAGCCAATAATCGGTTATTCTTTGTTTACCTGAACATTAAGCCCCCAACTTTTTGGGGGCTTATGCTTTTATTGCTGGTTGCGGCCAAGTGTGGACATTATTGGCTGACTTCTAATCATAACCTGTCTATTTCTTTTCTTCCTTGAAGCCGAACCATTCCCTTACTCCAATGACATCATTTATCACTCACCGCTTAGTGGCAATGGCAAATGGCTTGAGGGGAATGGTGTGAAATCTAAGTTAGGGAACAGAAACTCAGCCTCCGCTCGAATTTGCTCGGCGCGCGCCTCCTCACCTAAACCTTGATAGGCCAAAATCAAATTGCGATAAAAAGACGGTCTTGGTTTGTGCTGAATAACGTTCAAGGACCAGTCAATATAGGCTTGAATATAATCACTTTTCTGCTGATGTAAGCCAAGGTTTAGATATGTGCTGTAAATATTCCAGTCCAGACGGTCTCGCCATACGAGTGGATTACTGACGTTATGTAATAATGCAGGGTTAGGGGGATTGGATTTTTCAAATTGCGTGAGTACCGCATTACTATGCAAACTGGTCAACATATATAAACTAACCATCACCGGCATAATGAGACTTAAGACACGCAATATTGGCGTGTTGAGCGGTGGCATGTTAAAGGTTTGATAACGGGATACGCGTTGATCAATCCAGTACAACAGGATAATAAAACTAATCCAATGAATCGCGGAGTGGTAAAACGGGTACTCCAGTTGGCTATGTAAAACGATGGGGAGTAACAAAGCCAACATCGCCAGCCGAGTGCCTTTTTTGGCCGTGCGTATTTTGAGTAAAACAAAACCTGCGGCAAGGGCTATACCAAGTAAAGGCAATAGCCCACCTTCAACCCCCCACAATAATAGCTCGTTATGGGGATGATCCATTGCTGGTAAGCCAGCAGGGTAATTAGAATTTAGCTGATGTTGGCGAGCGGTATAGATAAGATATTCGGTTTCAAACTTACCATATCCATAGCCAGTAAACGGCTTCTCAATCAACATGTCGATGTTTTGCGGAAAGGTATAGCGTCTTGGACTTTCTAGGTCGGCTTTAGCGCTGACCATATCGCTGGTGCTTTGGCTATAAATGGCCACGAAGCCTAACAGTACTCCCACGAAACAAGCGCTTAGCCAGTACAATAATCGCCGCCGGCTAATAAAGCGATACAGATAAGGCACCACCATGATGATCCCGAATAGCGCTGCGAGCCAGCCAGTTCTTGATGCCAATACAACCAGTAAAGGCATAATGACTAAGGGCGCACCACAGAGTAAACGAATTTCAACTTTTTTGGTGTCATACTTTTTCGCTTGGCGAGCTAATAGATAACCAGAGAGAATTAATCCTGTTGCCATAAAGCTAGCCATAACATTGGGTTGCTGGAAAATCCCGTAGGGTCGGTTAGCAACGGTGTTATAGCCCATCCAGTTATCGGGAGATAACCAGAGATATTGATACCAGCCCAGTAGAGCTTGCATCAGACAAGCGAGTAATAGATACCATAGTAGGCGTTGTTTATGTTTGTTACTCAAACAAAACTGCTGCAGACCAATAAACAGTGCTAGTCCTGCCCATAAGCCGCTGAGGCGACCGATAACCCCGGCAAGATAAGCATTGCCATATAAAATAGGGATAGTCAAAATGCAGCAGCTAATGAAAAAAATGAGGGTTAATTTGGAATAACGTAAAGATTGATTGAGAGCCATTTGATACCAACTAATGGCAATCACTAGGCTTAGCGCTATCCAAGTGGTTGGGTTAAACGATAATACTAAGCCTGAACCTCCTGGATTGGGCATGAAAAAATGCATTGCCAATAAATACATTACGCCAATAGCGATCATGAACGCCTTATTGAGTGGAGCTTTGGGAGGAGTTGGTTGTAGTTGGGTGCCGCTAAGTAGCAAAGTCGCCATAAATCTCACAATCTATTGTTAAACATCAATCCATTATTTCATCATCAGCAACCAGTCATAAGGGACTGGTTGCCTTACTTTAGCGTTTTTTAGTGTCTCAATATAGCCTTATTGATTGAGTAGCGGCTGTAAAAAACGCGCGGTGTGCGAGCCATCGACTTGAGCCACTTGCTCAGGAGTACCTTCGGCGATAATTAAACCGCCCCCTTGTCCTCCTTCTGGGCCCAAATCTATGATCCAATCCGCGGTTTTAATTACGTCAAGGTTATGTTCGATGACCACCACGGTATTACCTCGATCGCGTAAACGATGTAAAACCACAAGCAGCTGCTGAATATCATGGAAATGCAGCCCTGTTGTTGGTTCATCTAGGATATATAGGGTTTTCCCTGTATCACGTTTGGACAATTCTCGGGCTAACTTAACCCGCTGCGCTTCACCTCCGGAGAGGGTCGTTGCTGATTGCCCTAAACGAATATAAGACAAACCGACATCGATGAGTGTTTGTAGCTTGCGAGCGATGACGGGTACTGGGGCAAAAAAAACATGAGCTTCTTCGATGGTCATCTCGAGCACTTCATCGATAGCTTTGCCTTTATAGCGGACATCTAAGGTTTCACGATTATAACGTTTACCTTTACACGCATCACAAGGCACATACACATCGGGTAAAAAATGCATCTCAACCTTGATTACTCCATCCCCTTGACACGCCTCACAGCGACCACCACGGACGTTAAAACTAAATCGACCGGGTTTATAGCCGCGTGAACGTGATTCTTGAGTTCCAGCAAATAGCTCACGTATTGGGGTAAATATTCCAGTATAGGTTGCAGGATTCGAGCGTGGTGTTCTACCGATTGGACTTTGATCAATATCGATTACTTTATCAAAATGTTCAAGACCTTTAATCGACTGATAAGGGGCAGGTGTCGCGGTGGTAGCACCGTTTAATGCGCTATGAGCAATACTAAAGAAAGTATCGTTGATGAGAGTGGATTTACCAGAGCCTGAAACACCGGTGACACAGGTAAAGAGCCCCACTGGTAGAGACAGATTAACATTTTTTAGGTTATTGCCCGAAGCGCCTTTGAGTTCAACGGTTCTCGTTGCATCGCGCGCCACTCGTTGAGTTGGAATGGCAATTTTTTTGACGCCACTAAGATATTGACCGGTCAATGAATCTGGACTGGCGATGATTTGTTCAACATCGCCCTGCGCGACAATAGAGCCGCCATGAACGCCAGCACCAGGACCGATATCAATCACGTGATCAGCCATACGGATGGCATCTTCATCATGTTCGACAACCAGAACGGTGTTACCTAAATCGCGCAAGTGGGTTAGTGTTTGCAGTAATCGCTCATTGTCTCGTTGATGTAAACCAATGGAGGGTTCATCTAATACATACATGACTCCCACCAGTCCCGCACCAATTTGACTGGCCAAGCGAATGCGTTGTGCTTCACCGCCAGAGAGGGTCTCAGCGCTGCGCGATAAATTGAGATAATTAAGGCCGACATTGACTAAAAACTGCAAACGGTCATTAATTTCTTTCATCACTTTTTCGGCGATTTGCGCTCGCTGGCCTTCGAGTTGCATATTAGCAAAAAAATCTAAGGCATCGGCAATACTCAGCTCGACGATCTGTGGCAATGTCGTGTCATTAATAAAGACATGACGTGATTCAAGACGTAAGCGAGTACCATGACAACTGCTGCACGGCTTGGTTGAGATATATTTAACCAGTTCCTCCCGAACCGAATTAGATTCGGTATCGCGGTAACGGCGCTCTAGATTATGTAAGATACCTTCAAAAGGATGGCGTTTTAGACGAATATCACCGCGATCATTAATGTATTTAAATTCAATCTCACTGCGCCCTGAGCCATGTAAAATCACCTCTTGAATGCGCTTAGGTAGACGATTAAAGGGGGTCTTTAGATCAAAGTCATAATGCTCAGCCAAGGCATTGAGCATTTGAAAGTAGTAATAATTTTTTTGATCCCAACCGCGAATCGCACCTTGCGCCAAACTTAAGTTAGCATCTTGGACCACTCGACTCGGGTCAAAATATTGTTGCACCCCGAGTCCATCACAGGTTGGACAAGCCCCAGCTGGGTTGTTAAATGAAAACATGCGAGGCTCTAATTCGCGCATGCTGTAGCCACAATGTGAGCAAGCAAAGTTAGCTGAAAAAACTTCTTCTTGCCCGGCTTGATCCATCGGGGCGATAACCACCACACCGCCGGATAACTCTAAAGCCGTTTCGAACGATTCCGCTAACCGTTGTTGTAGATCGCTGCGTACTTTGAATCGATCGACAACAACTTCAATCGTGTGTTTTTTATGTAGCTCTAATGATGGTGGATCGGAAAGATCACAGGTTTCGCCATCAATACGAGCCCGAATAAAACCTTGAGCGGCAAGATTTTCCAGCGTTTTAACATGCTCACCTTTACGTTCTTTGATGATCGGAGCTAGCAACATCCATTTACTGCCTTCCGGCATCGCAAGTACTTTATCTACCATTTGTGATACGGTCTGCGCGGCAAGTGGTGTATTGTGCTCAGGGCAACGTGGTTCACCCACTCTGGCATACAGAAGGCGAAGATAATCATACACTTCGGTAATGGTACCGACAGTAGAACGCGGGTTATGTGAGGTTGACTTTTGTTCAATCGAAATCGCCGGAGACAGCCCCTCAATATGATCGACATCGGGCTTCTCCATTAATGAGAGAAATTGGCGCGCATAGGCGGATAAGGATTCCACATAACGACGTTGCCCTTCCGCATATAGGGTATCGAACGCGAGTGACGACTTGCCTGAACCAGATAGGCCTGTGATCACAATCAGTTTATCGCGCGGAATCGTCAGATTAATATTTTTCAGGTTGTGGGTACGAGCCCCACGTACTTCAATTTTGTCCATCCGAGAAAGTCTACTGTAATACCAAGTGCTGTCAGTATTACATAGAGTGAGATTTGTGCAAATCTTCACTGGATAAAAAAACAGTAAAAAAATAAGCCATTCTAGAATGGCTTAATACAAACGTGTAGCAAAGAGCAAGGGCTAACCTTTAGTGGTGGACTGTTTTGCTAACGCTACTTTTTGTTCATTTTGTTGATAGAGATGCTCAAAACAGTAATTTGTCGCTTGGATATAGCCTTCTACACTACCGCAATC
>SLFB01000185.1 GCA_007124475.1 Vibrio sp.
AGCACCGGTATAGCCACTTGCACCAATAATTACCGTTTTTAACATTAATCCTCATCCCTAAGCGGAGTAAAAACCAAACTTAAACTGATTTTTAATTTACCGAAAACCCAGCTTTATTGGTTTTTTATTCATAAAAAGTGATTTAATATGTGTTTTACATTTTCAACGATACTCTGTCAATAGTAGGAGCAAAGATAATATGCAATTACCTAGTTTCTTGGAGGTCTATTCCGGCCTAATTTCCACGCCTTCCATCAGCTCCACCGACCCAACCTGGGATCAAGGCAATAGTGAGGTAATTGCTAAATTAGCAGAGTGGTTTGAAGCGCTCGGGTTTACCGTTCAAATAGAAGTGGTCGCCAGTGGTAAATATAATTTAATCGCCAAGAAAGGCTCGGGAGAGGGTGGGCTCCTTTTGGCGGGACATAGTGATACGGTGCCTTTTGACCAAGGACGTTGGAACTTTGAGCCTCATGCTTTAACCCAAGCGAATGACCGCTTCTATGGCTTAGGCACCGCGGATATGAAAGGTTTTTTTGCTTTTATCTACCAAGCGGTAAAAAATATCGATTGGAGTAAGCAAAATAAACCCCTGTATGTTTTAGCGACCTGCGATGAAGAAACCACCATGCTTGGTGCCCGACATTTTACGGCCAACGCTCCCTGTAAACCCGATTACTGCATCATCGGTGAACCAACCAGCTTAGTGCCTGTGCGTGGACACAAAGGTCATGTCGCTAATGCCATTCGCGTCACCGGGCAGTCGGGGCATTCTTCCAACCCAGCATTGGGAGTCAATGCCATTGAGATTATGTATGAAGTCATGTTTGCTCTGATGCAACTGCGAGATCGTTTGATTAAAGAGTACCACCATCCTGGCTTTGAAATTCCGAGCCCGACCCTAAACCTAGGGCATATTCATGGTGGAGATAGCCCAAACCGCATCTGTGGTTGCTGCGAGCTGCACTATGATGTTCGTCCTTTACCGGGAATTAGCCTCGATGGGCTTGATAACCTATTGCGCGGCGCGCTAAAAGAAGTACAAGACAAATGGCCGGGACGGATAGCCATTGAAGCCCTGCATGAACCCATCCCTGGCTATGAATGCCAGCATGATCACCCATTTGTACTCGGCATCAACGAGATCTGTGCTCACGAGTCACAAACTGTCAATTACTGCACCGAAGCGCCTTTTTTACAGCAGTTATGCCCAACCTTAGTGTTAGGACCAGGTTCCATCGATCAAGCCCATCAGCCGGATGAATATTTATCTTTTTCTTTTATCGAGCCAACGGTAAACATTTTGTCGCAAGCCATTTATAAATACTGCTTTGCTGATCAAGCACAATGAATCTCAGCCCTACCTGATTATCCTTAGTGACGGTTGAGCGATAAAATACGACCATACCCAAACAACTTGAATCGCCATCCAAAAGACTTAAATGTAAGAAAATTTCAAGTTACCAGCCATTTTCTTACATTTCCTTTAACAGAACTCAGCATGACATAAATGCAATCTTTGTATGCTTTGTTTGACGTGGATAGATAAAATTCGCTAGATTGTGTCATTAAATAAGCGACATTGGATGTAATTATTTTACAAGGTAGGACGATAATGAATGAAAAGTACGCCGCTTTAAAAAGCAACGTCAGTATGCTGGGTCGATTACTAGGACAAACCATTCAAGCAGCCGACGGCGACGTTATTTTGCAAAAAGTCGAAACCATACGACAACTGTCTAAATCTGCAAGAGCAGGAAATCAAACCGATCGAGAAAAGCTGATCGAAGAAATTAAGCACTTAGACAACCACCAGCTCACCCCTGTCGCACGGGCATTTAATCAGTTTCTTAACCTCACCAATATCGCCGACCAATACCATACCATTGCTCGTCATAGTGACGAACAGGTCAATGATAGCAATCCACTTGAAAATTTATTTAGCAAGCTCACCGATAAAAACATCAGTCAGTTTGATGCTATTCAGGCGGTACGGGATCTCAATATTGAATTAGTACTCACTGCGCACCCGACCGAAATAACTCGTCGCACCATGATCAATAACCTAGTTAAGATAAATCAATGCCTATCTGACTTAGAGTTAAGCGACTTATCGGCAAAAGAACGCCAAAAGACCGAACGACGCCTAGCGCAACTGATTGCCCAAGGTTGGCATTCTGATGTCATTCGTAAACAGCGCCCAACCCCACTGGACGAAGCGAAATGGGGCTTCGCGGTAGTGGAGAACTCGCTATGGCAAGCCGTACCAGAGTTTTTACGTGAATTAGACGACAGTATCAAAGCGAACATCGGTGAAAGCTTACCCATCGATGCTCGGCCAGTCCATTTTTCGTCGTGGATGGGGGGTGACCGCGACGGTAATCCTTTTGTTACTCACCACATCACACGAGAAGTTCTACTCCTGTCGCGCTGGAAAGCCGCCGACTTGTATCTCGCCGATATCAATGAGTTGATCGGTGAATTATCAATGACAAAATGCACTGAAGCATTGCGTAGCTTAGCAGGCCATGAAGAGCATGAACCTTATCGTGCTGTGCTGAAACGCGTGCGCAACTTACTGCAAGATACGCTCAACATTCTTGATAGCAAATTACATGGTCAAAAACTGGCAGTAAAAGCACCGCTACGGGATGAAAACCAATTATGGGAACCTTTGTACGCTTGTTATCGCTCACTGCATGATTGTGGCATGGGAGTCATTGCTGATGGTTCATTATTGGATGTGCTGCGCCGAGTGAAAGCGTTTGGTGTGCATCTGGTGCGACTTGATATTCGCCAAGAAAGTACCCGTCATGCTGAAGTGCTCTCTGAGCTCACCCGCTATTTAGGTATGGGTGACTATCAACAGTGGAGTGAGCAAGATAAGGTCGCCTTTTTAACCAAAGAATTGAGTTCAAAACGCCCTTTACTCCCTCTCGATTGGCAACCATCAGACAATGTACAAGAAGTTTTAGACACCTGTAAAATTATTGCGGCTCATCCTCAACAGGCGTTTGGGGCTTACGTGATCTCTATGGCTCATACTGCATCGGACGTACTAGCGGTTCACCTATTACTGCAAGAGTCTGGTTGTCCTTATCGTATGAGTGTCTGCCCATTGTTTGAAACTCTAGATGACCTCAATGAAGCCGAAAGTGTTATCCAACAACTACTCAGCATCGATATTTATCGTGGCTTTATTCAAAACCAACAAATGGTGATGATAGGCTATTCTGACTCAGCGAAAGATGCCGGTGTTATGGCGGCTGGCTGGGCTCAATATCGTGCCATGGAATCCTTGGTTAACCTCTGTGAAGCAGAGGGAATTGATCTCACGTTATTCCACGGTCGTGGTGGTTCCATCGGTCGCGGTGGCGCACCGGCTCATGCGGCATTACTATCTCAGCCACCAAAAAGCTTAAAAGCAGGCTTAAGAGTGACTGAACAAGGAGAAATGATCCGCTTTAAACTTGGTCTACCAGAAGTCGCGATTAATAGCTTACACCTCTACGCAAGCGCGATTTTAGAAGCCAACCTATTGCCACCACCAGAGCCTAAACAGGAATGGCGAGACTTAATGGAAGTGTTGTCCGAAGTCTCTTGTGAAGCCTACCGTGCTATCGTTCGCGGCGAAGCGGATTTTGTTCCTTATTTCCGCCAAGCAACACCTGAGCTTGAACTCGGTAAATTGCCACTGGGTTCACGGCCAGCAAAACGCAACCCCAAAGGGGGCGTTGAGAGCTTACGTGCCATTCCGTGGATCTTCTCCTGGAGTCAAAATCGCTTAGTACTCCCCGCTTGGTTAGGAGCCGGAGAAGCTATTCAATATTCCGTGGATAAAGGTCATCAAGCCCTACTTGATGAGATGTGTCGTGAATGGCCATTTTTCTCGACTCGCTTAGGCATGCTAGAGATGGTGTATACCAAGTGTAACTTAGAAGTCTCTCGATATTATGATCAGCGCTTAGTTGATCCAGCATTACGCCCACTTGGTGAGCGCTTACGAGCACAACTGCAAAATGATATTCAAACCGTGCTTAAGGTCGAAAATAATGAAAACCTTATGCAAAGTGATCCATGGGGGCATGAATCTATTCGGCTGCGTAATATCTACGTTGAACCATTGAATATGCTGCAGGCCGAGCTACTTTACCGTACACGCCAATCTACTGAAGCTGATCCTGAATTAGAAGAAGCCTTGATGGTCACTATTGCAGGGATTGCTGCCGGAATGCGTAACACAGGCTAAAAAAACCAGCATAATTCGCTAACTTTTACCGAAAAGACCATAATATTATGGTCTTTTTTGATCAATCATTGGCTTAATGAGAAAACTATCAACTTTTTTGATAGAAAAAAGCGTTTTATTCTACCTTATGCTTATTATTACGTTATAATGGTTAGTAAAGCGTAAGCATCTAACTACAATTCTTGGCTGCGCATCCATCAAAATAATAACGTCCACTCCTAGGTGATAATCCACGGCTTGCTAAGGTGACATAAGTAGTGCATCGCACTATTGCCGAGTTTTTGTCTTCGATTGTGCCAATAGAAGCACATGTGAAGCTCGGTGTTTTTAGACTATTTCACTATTTGGATTATAGACATGTCATTACCACACGTTATTCTCACCGTTCTTAGCACTAAAGATGCTACCGGATACGATATTACTAAAGAGTTTTCAGCCAGCATTGGCTATTTTTGGAAGGCAAGTCATCAGCAAGTTTACCGTGAGTTGAATAAAATGGGTCAACAAGGGTTAGTCACTTGTGTACTTGAGCCGCAAGATGGCAAACCCGATCGTAAAGTTTATTCTATTACTCAGGCTGGTCGTGAAGCCTTAGGCCAGTGGTTTGATCAACCAACGGCACATCCAACCGTGAGAGATGAGTTTAGCGCTAAACTTATGGCCTGTTCAGTACAATCTGCTGAACCTTATCGCCTACAGTTAATTAGCTTGATTGAAGAATCGCGCCAGCTTGTCGCTCATTATCAAGAAATTGAAGCGGCTTACTATGCAAACCCGGCTATGCTCGATAAACCACAACGCCTAGAACGCTTAACACTGCGCCGTAATATCCTTGCTCGCCAAGCATGGATAACCTGGGCAGAAGAAACCTTGGCAGAGCTTAATGCCATGGCCTAAGCCTAAGCTAAATATCCCCAATTCGAAGAGGATAGACAAAAAGAGGATGCATTAGCATCCTCTTTTTATTGTCAAAGCACTATACGTTTGGCGTTTGTAATGGTTATATCCCATCACCGCCAATAAAAGTTTGTGAGCGGCCATTAAATTGCTGATCCATATCTAGAGAAGGCTTTTCAGTTTTCGGACGACCGACGACGCGAGCAGGCACCCCTGCCACTGTCGTATGTGGTGGCACGGGCTGTAACACGACCGAGCAGGAGCCAATTTTTGCCCCTTCGCCCACCTCAATGTTACCCAAGATCTTGGCTCCAGCGCCAATCATTACCCCTTCACGAATTTTCGGGTGACGATCGCCACACTCTTTGCCAGTACCGCCTAAAGTGACATCTTGCAAAATGGACACATCATTTTCAACCACGGCGGTTTCACCAATCACAATACCCGTCGCATGATCAAGCATGATCCCACAGCCGACCTTTGCCGCTGGATGTATATCTACCTGACAAGCCACGGATATTTGATTTTGCAAATAGGTCGCCAGTGCAATCCGTCCTTGTTTCCATAACCAGTTAGCGACACGATAACCCTGCAAAGCATGATAGCCTTTAAGGTATAACAGCGGCATTGAGTACATAGAAACCGCTGGATCTCGATTGACGGTTGCACAAATATCACAGGCAGCAAATTCACTGATGGTCGGGTCGGCAGCGAAGGCCTCCTCTACCACCTCACGCACTGCCATTGCTGGCATTGAAGCGGTATTAAGCTTATTGGCTAAGATATAACTTAACGCTGCAGATAAACTATCGTGTTTAATGATCGTTGCATGATAGAAACTGGCCAACATCGGCTCTTGCTCAGACTGTTGACGTGCTTCTTGAATGATGGTTTGCCAAACTTTTTTTTGTGCACACTGCTTCATTTTTTTTGCCTTAAACTGCTTTAACCCGTTTCGCGTTCCGTGCTGCTGGTAGGTAAATTGAATGACGGAGTGATATTGTCACAGTAACGCCATCTACCTTACCCTTTATCTTAGGCTGAACGCTATCAATTATTGTTCAGCTTTTTTATCACGGGCTAACAAATCTTGCGCGGCCAAACGGGCATCTTTATCTTGATAGAGGACCTGATAGATTTGCTCCACAATCGGCATTTCTACTCCCATACGGGACGCCAACAACCAGACCTCTTTAGTATTACGATAACCTTCCACGACTTGTCCAATCTCTTGCTGAGCCGTATCAACGTCCTTGCCTTGCCCTAAAGCGAGCCCAAAACGGCGGTTACGAGATTGGTTATCGGTACAGGTTAACACCAAGTCGCCTAAACCCGCCATGCCCATAAAGGTTTCTGGATGAGCCCCTAATGCCGCACCAAGCCGGCACATCTCTGCTAATCCTCGTGTGATCAAAGCGGTACGTGCATTAGCGCCAAAACCAATGCCATCGGACATTCCAGCACCAATGGCAATCACATTCTTAACCGCACCTCCCAGTTGCATGCCAATAAAGTCATGATTGGCATAAACGCGGAAGGTTTTCGTGCAATGGATTTTTTCCTGCAAGTCAGCGACAAATTGCTCATCAGGAGAAGAAACCGCGATAGCCGTCGGCATGCCCATAGCCAGCTCTTTGGCAAACGTCGGCCCTGATAATACCGCTAAGGGAATCGTATGACCGAGCACTTCATGGGCCACATCTTGTAATAGTCGACCCGTCTCAGGTTCTAACCCCTTAGTCGCCCAGCATAGACGGCTATCATGACGAAGGTGAGGTTTTAAGCTACCTAATACCAAACCAAAAACATGGCTGGGTACGACCACTAATAAATCTTGACTGGCTTGTACCGCTTGCGCTAAATCCGCTTCAATCACTAGGCTATCAGGAAAAGCAATCCCCGGTAGAAATTCATGGTTAGCTCGTTCAGCTTGTAAACGCGCCATATGCACAGGGTCATGTCCCCATAACACAACCTGAGCGCCATTACGTGCCAGTGAAATAGCGAGAGAAGTGCCATAGGAACCTGCACCAATCACCGTCATCGTGACGGCTTTGGCCATAGCATAGTGTGATTTCGAATCGGTCATTTTTTTACCTAATCAATAAACTAATGAAGGGATCAAGCGCTGAAAAACAAAAAATGCACATCGCTTGGCTCTAAGAGCGGCTCTGTGCATTTTTCTACCCATCTCCACTCTGCGTCAAGCAGGAGGAAATACTCAACAGCCAAATAAATTAAGCTTGTGCTGTTTCACTTTCAGCTTGTTGTTGTAGGTAGTTCATAAATAGAGCATCAAAGTTAACTGGTGCTAGATTCAATTGTGGGAAAGTCCCTTTAACCACTAAGCTAGAGATGGTTTCACGTGCATATGGGAAAAGGATATTTGGACAGAATGCACCTAAACAATGGGCTAGCTGACCCGCTTCCATTTGCTCGGCGGTAAAGATGCCGCCTTGCTGAACTTCACACAAAAATGCTGTTTCTTCTGCATTTTTTACAGTGACCGTCAAACGTAGCACGACTTCATAAACCCCTTCACCCAATTCACGACTCTGCGTGTCAAGATCTAGCTTAACATCTGGATTCCACTCTTTTTGAAACATCACTGGTGAGTTTGGAGCTTCAAAAGAGACGTCTTTTAGAAAGATACGTTGAATAGCGAAATTTTGTTGTGGTGCTTCTTGTTGTGCGGCTTCAGCCATGATTTAAATCCTTAATATAAAATGTAGTATTCAGAGCGTTGTTTCGAGACTAAACGACTTAACGCAAAATCACTAAATAACATCAAAAATTCGTGCTCATGGTCACACATCATGTTAAAAAGCGACCGCTTCCAGCGTAATACGACTCAAAACGTTACAGCAAAGGTTACTTTTTGCCGCGCACCAAAGGTAGTTTGGCTTCACTCCAGCTAATCAAGCCATCTTTAAGCAAACTAACGTTCTCAAAACCTGCCTTAACAAGTAAAGAGGCCGCCTCGCGTGCTGTATGACCTGTTTTACATACCACAATAATTGGGGCTGATTTATGTTTTTCAATAGCGGGCAAATTACCTGCTTTAATTTCAGATAATAAAATGTGAACTGCGTCAGTAATGTGTCCCTGCTTATATTCATCTTTAGTGCGAATATCAACCACAACACCATTTTCACGATTCATTAAATGAGTCACTTGGCTTGGACTGAGCTCTTTATAAACCGCTGTCGAGGATTTATAAATATTCATGATCAGTGCCACCAATATTCCCACCCAAACCAGGGAAAGAATCATATTCTGCTGAAAAAATTCAATGTACTCTTGCATATCCTGTGCTCTTACCGTAGTAATTCAAAAAAACAGTCATGGAGTATAACGGGCTTACTAGTTTGACGCGAGTGCTAAGCGCGAGGAAAAGGAAAAGCCGTCACTCTATCGATATGATCTTCCCCTAATGCTAACATGATTAAACGGTCGATCCCCAAGGCAACCCCAGCACATGCAGGCAACCCGGCCACCAAGGCGGCCAACAAATGTTCATCGATAGGTTGAGCGGCAAGCCCCATTGCTAATCGCTGACGATTATCTTGTTCAAAACGCCGGCGCTGCTCGGCGGCATCATCCAATTCATGGAAGCCATTAGCCAATTCAATACCTTTAAAATACACTTCAAAGCGATCTGCCACTCGTGGATCATGGCGATTGACCTTAGCTAATGCCGCTTGAGATGCCGGAAAGTCATATACAAATACTGGCACTTCCTGACCAATATGTGGCTCAATACCGATACTAAACAATAACTGTAATAAGGTATCTCGGTCTTGTTCTGGTTCGGCAATATCACTCAACCCTAATAAAGCCGCCGCTTGCTTAAGCTCAGCCAAGCTGGCTTCGAGCGGGCAGACTTTTAATACCCGCTGAAAAGCGTGTTGATAGGTTATTCTCTCCGCCGTTTTTGTCGCTAGTATTTTTTGCAACAGAGCGTCCATCTCATCCATTAAATCATGATGATCAAATCCCACTCGATACCATTCAAGCAAGGTAAACTCGGGATTGTGATAACGACCATTTTCTTCGTTACGAAAGGCTTTACCAATCTGGTAAATACACCCACTTCCAGCAGCCAACAAACGTTTCATATGAAATTCTGGGCTAGTCATTAAATATAAGGTGTGCCCCGCCGCATAGTCTGGGCCAACAAATTGCGTTTGAAAGGTCTGCAAGTGGATATCGGTCACTGTCGCTTGGCTCATCGCTGGCGTATCGACCTCTAACACCTTACGTTCAGCAAAGAACTGGCGAATATCTTGTAACAAACGGGCTCGCTGCTGCAATTGATTGATTGATGCGCTCGGCATCCATAATGGCTGAGTCATAGATAATACAAGTTACCAATAAAGTCGTCATTTTACTCCGAGATGCCCCAAAACCCAATCCATCATCAACGTTAACATTCACGTGATCAACGTCACACAAGGTGGATTAAGTATGCTTTAACTTGCATTAGTGACGCAAAAGTCCAACAGAATCAATTTTTTCTTTATCAACCTCTTCTACACTAGGTTGTGCACCAATAAACAAGTGCTCAATTGTGTGATCGAACAAGCAACTTATGTCGCGATTCACGCCATACATAATAATCAGAGGCATTACTTGAGCCTCACCATACACTACACTGGAGGATAACTGTGCAAACGATTACCACAGATATCGCAGTCATCGGCGCTGGTGGCGCTGGTCTTCGTACTGCTATTGCAGCGGCTGAAGCTAACCCGAACTTAGAAGTGGCGCTAATTTCTAAAGTTTACCCTATGCGTTCTCATACCGTTGCCGCTGAAGGTGGCTCCGCAGCAGTTATCAAGGAAGAAGATAGCCTAGACAATCACTTTAACGATACCGTTGGAGGTGGCGACTGGCTATGTGAACAGGATGTCGTCGAATATTTCGTTGCTAATGCAACCCGTGAAATGATCCAGATGGAACAATGGGGTTGCCCTTGGAGTCGTAAAGACAACGGGGAAGTTAACGTCCGCCGCTTTGGTGGCATGAAAGTTGAGCGCACTTGGTTTGCCGCCGACAAAACCGGCTTTCATATGCTACACACCCTATTCCAAACCTCAATTAAATACCCACAAATCAAACGTTTCGATGAATATTTTGTGGTCGATTTATTGGTGGTTGATGGTGAAGTACAAGGCCTGATTGCCATTCATATGGCTGAAGGTGAACTGGTGGTGATCAAAGCAAAATCCGTGGTACTCGCCACAGGTGGAGCTGGCCGCGTGTATCATTGTAATACCAACGGTGGCATTGTAACCGGTGACGGTATGGCAATGGCTTATCGTCATGGTGTGCCACTGCGTGATATGGAGTTTGTTCAATACCATCCAACCGGCCTACCTGGCACAGGTATTTTAATGACCGAAGGCTGCCGTGGTGAAGGCGGTATCATCGTCAATAAACATGGTTACCGTTATTTGCAAGATTACGGCATGGGGCCAGAAACCCCGGTTGGTCAGCCTAAGAACAAATACATGGAGCTTGGCCCGCGTGACAAAGTGTCACAAGCTTTCTGGCATGAACAGCAAAAAGGCAACACCATTAAACACCCTCTCGGTGATGTGGTACACCTCGATCTACGTCATCTTGGTGAAGAGTATTTGCAAGAGCGTTTACCATTCATTTGTGAACTTGCCAAAGCTTACGTTAACGTTGATCCAGCCAAAGAGCCTATCCCTATTCGTCCAACCGTGCATTACACCATGGGTGGTATCGAAACCAATGGCCAATGTGAAACTCGTATTAAAGGCTTATTTGCCGTTGGTGAATGTGCCTCGGTAGGTCTACACGGTGCCAACCGTTTAGGCTCTAACTCATTAGCTGAATTTGTTGTCTTTGGCCGGGTAGCGGGTGAACATGCCGTGCAACGTGCAGAGAGCTTTAAAGACTGGGATGACTCCGCGATAAACCAACAAGTCAAAGCGGTTGAAGAACGCATTCAAGCCTTAATGAATCAAGAAGGTGATGAAAACTGGGCCACCATCCGTACTGAAATGGGACATACCATGGAAGCCGGTTGTGGTATCTATCGCCAAGAAGATCTGATGCAAGCCACCATCGATAAGCTAGCTGAACTGAAAGAGCGTTATAAGCGCATCAGCATCAAAGATAAAGGCAAGGTCTTTAATACCGATCTCTTGTACGCGATTGAAGTTGGTTACGGTTTAGAAGTAGCACAAGCCATGGCGCATTCAGCCATGCTACGCAAAGAATCTCGTGGTGCTCATCAACGCTTAGATGAAGGCTGTACTGAGCGTGATGATGTGAACTTCCTGAAACACTCATTGGCCTTTTATCAAGCAGACAGCGCACCCAAGATTGATTATAGCGATGTGAAAATCACTAAGTCTCAACCAAAAGCGCGCCTCTACGGTGAAGCCGCCGATCAAGCCGCCGCCGCAGAAAAAGCCGCCGAGCAACGCGCAGAGGAGCAAAACTAATGGCAGCAAACCGTATGCAAAAAGTCGATATTTTACGTTACGACCCTGAGAAAGATGCGCAGCCTCATTTGCAGGCGTTTGAGATACCGTTTGATGACACTATGTCAGTTCTCGATGCACTCGGTTATATCAAAGACAATGTCGATAAAGATCTGGCCTATCGCTGGTCTTGCCGTATGGCAATTTGTGGTTCTTGCGGCATCATGGTTAATGGCGTGCCTAAGTTGGCTTGTAAAAGCTTCCTACGTGACTATCCAAACGGCGTAAAAATTGAGCCACTTGCCAACTTTGCGATTGAGAAAGATCTGATCGTCGATATGACGCCATTTATTGAGCGCCTAGAAGCGATAAAGCCTTATATCATTGGCAATGATCGTACTCCCGAAGACGGTGCCAATCTACAAACGCCAGAGCAAATGGCTCGTTACAAGCAGTTTGCGGGTTGCATTAACTGTGGTCTATGTTACGCCGCCTGTCCTCAATTTGGTCTTAACCCAGAGTTTATCGGCCCAGCGGCGCTGACCTTAGCTCACCGTTATAACTTGGATAGCCGAGATAACGGTAAAGATGAGCGCATGAAGCTAATCAATGGTGATAACGGCGCTTGGGGCTGTACCTTTGTCGGTTACTGCTCTGAAGTGTGTCCGAAACATGTCGATCCTGCCGCTGCGGTTAACCAAGGCAAGATAGAGTCTTCAATGGATTTCGTGATTGCCATGTTGAAACCAGACGGTACACCAAAAAAAGTGGAGGCCTAGAATGAGTAATCGTAAACCTTACGTTCGTGAAATGACCCGTACGTGGTGGAAAGATCACCCTTTCTATCGCTTTTACATGCTACGTGAAGCAACCGTGCTACCCCTGATCCTATTCACGCTATTTTTGACCTTAGGTCTTGGTTCTTTGGTCAAAGGGCCTGAAGCATGGCAAAGCTGGTTAGCCTTTATGGCGAATCCACTGGTGGTTGCGATTAACATCGTCGCTTTGGCTGGCAGTTTATTTCACGCGCATACTTTTTTTGGCATGATGCCGCAAGTCATGCCTATTCGTATAAAAGGTAAAGTGCTGGATAAAAAAGTGATTGTCTTAACTCAGTGGGCAGCAGTGGCTGTTATTTCACTGATTGTCCTCATTGTGGTGTAAGGAGCTTTATTGTGGTGAATACCAATCCAAAACGTTCAGATGAGCCCGTATGGTGGAGTTTATTTGGGGCTGGTGGTACTTGGTTTGCAATGATTACCCCAGTGACAGTACTGGTGCTAGGGATCATGGTGCCATTAGGCATCATCGATGCGCAAGCCTTAAGCTATGAGCGAGTAACTGCTTTCGCGACCAGCATTATTGGCGCGTTATTTATTGTCGGCACCCTAGCTTTACCAATGTGGCATGCTATGCACCGTCTACATCATGGTATGCATGATCTCAAATTCCACACTGGCCTCGCTGGAAAAATTGCCTGCTATGCTTTCGCAGCACTCATTTCCGTATTAGCTATTGTGTTTATTTTTCTGCTCTGGTAATAAATCCTAACACTAAGATAAAAAATGCCAGCGTGATACGCTGGCATTTTTTCTGACACCTAGGTCTGTTGACCCTAAATATCACCCATTATTTTACGCGTCCAACGTATTCGCCACTACGAGTATCAACCTTGATCACTTCACCAATAGCGATGAAAAGAGGGACTCGTACCACAGCACCAGTGGCTAGCGTTGCTGGCTTACCACCGGTTCCTTGCGTGTCGCCTTTTAAACCAGGATCTGTTTCGGTTACTTCTAATTCAACGAAGTTTGGCGGTGTAACAGAAATTGGGTTACCATTCCATAACGTCAATGTACAGCTGGTATTTTCAACTAGCCATTTAGCGTTATCGCCCACTGATTTAACATCAGCTGCAATTTGCTCAAAGGTCTCGTTGTTCATAAAATGATAGAATTCGCCATCGCTGTACAAGTAATCGAGATCGATATCGATCACATCTGCCACTTCGGCAGAATCACCTGACTTGAAGGTTTTCTCTAACACTTTAC
>SLFB01000263.1 GCA_007124475.1 Vibrio sp.
ATTGTGATCGCGGATATGCTTTATAGCCGCTTATCCGCCCCTCGCCAGCGTTTGCTGGAATTTGTGCGTCAGTTAAGTGGTGAAGAGGCGATCATCTATGACAAAGTGGTGGCAGCATCGGAAATGATGCACAGTGATCGTAATGCTTCGATTGCCTATTTAATGCGCTCGTTTAGTAATTTTGAAAACGAAGTGATTCCGGTTTTAAATAACTATTTTCACGCTTGTGCACTAAAAATGAGCTGTGTTGAATTGGCTAAAACGTTCAGCTATTTGGCCAACAAAGGGGTATCGGTACACACGGGACAGCGGGTGGTTAGTGTGACACAAAGTAAGCAAATCAATGCGTTATTAGCTACCTGTGGTCTTTATGATGGTGCGGGTGAGTTTGCTTATCGAGTGGGTATGCCAGGTAAATCGGGAGTCGGTGGTGGCATCATTGCTATTGTGCCCGGTGAGATGACCATTGCGGTTTGGTCTCCAGAGCTTGATCCTTCGGGCAACTCATTAGCCGGGACGAAAGCGCTGGAGCTGCTGTCTGAGCGTATTGGACGTTCGATTTTTTAAAGCGATATAAAACGCTACTGGCAAGCATTCCACCGTCAGTAGCGTAGCGGTTATTGGCTGTACTCTTCAGCCATAAATGCTGCCAGTAAATCATTCAAAAATAACTTACCATGTTCAGTGATCTGCCACGAGGTGGCATCCTGTGTTAGATAATTCATCTCACACGCCCATTGAATAGTCGGCTCAATTACACTTAACTCTAATCCTGTGGTGGTGATAAAGTCTTGTTTTGGGCACGCTTCGAGCAAACGAAAACGGTTCATGAAAAATTCAAAAGGGCGATCGCTTTCGGCAACTTGCTGTTCATCACTCAAATAAGGCTTCACCATATTCTGATAAGCGGCTAAGTAACCACGGGGATGCTTGACTTTAGTGGTGCGAATGATTCGACCATCAGCAAAACTTAATTTACCGTGCGCCCCACAGCCAATGCCCAAATAGTCACCAAATCGCCAGTAATTAAGGTTATGTTGGCATTGATAACCAGGCTTGCTGTAGCCAGAGATTTCATATTGCACATAGCCAGCTTCAGTGAGTTTTTGATGACCAAGTTCAAAAATATCCCATAGTGCATCATCATCGGGCAAAGTGGGGGGCTTAGAATAAAATAGCGTATTGGGCTCAATGGTTAATTGATACCAAGATAGGTGAGGAGGATTTAACGCTATCGCTTGTTCTAAATCATCCAAGGCTTGCGTTAGGCTTTGATCGGGCAGGCCGTGCATTAAATCTAAGTTAAAGCTGTTGAGACCTATGGTATGCGCTAGCTTGGCCGCGCGCACTGCCTCTTGTTGACCATGGATCCGTCCTAAGCGTGCTAATTTATCTGGGGCAAAGCTTTGGACGCCAATGGATATTCTGGTTACTCCCGCGAGGCGATAAGCCGCAAAACGCTCAG
The DNA here is from genome assembly GCA_007124475.1 of Vibrio sp. GTDB lineage: Bacteria > Pseudomonadota > Gammaproteobacteria > Enterobacterales > Vibrionaceae > Vibrio. The sequence continues at coordinate 1,466 of SLFB01000263.1, forward strand.
CTTCAATCGTACCTGGGTTGGCTTCCATGGTGATCTCAATCTCAGGTTGAAACGGAATACGCGCGGCAATACCGTCAATCAAATCCTGAATACCTTGCGGTGAAATTAAGCTCGGCGTACCACCACCGATAAAGATCGAATGCAGTGGTCTTGGGTCATGAGTAAGTTGATAGCGTTCGATATCACGATCCAGATCTTCCAGTAGTGCCGCGATATATTGCGTTTCAGGGATCTCATCTTTTAAGGCGTGAGAGTTAAAATCACAATAAGGACATTTTTGTACGCACCATGGAATATGGGCGTACAAGCTTAACTTAGGTGGTACTAACATCAGGCGTGTTGCTCTTTTAAGGCTTGAAACAGTAATTGTAGAGCTTTAGCGCGATGAGAGAGCTGCTTTTTACGTGCGGCAGGTAACTGAGCAGAAGCGCAGTTTTCTTCGGGAACCCAGAAAATCGGGTCGTAACCAAAGCCATGTTCACCGCGAGGCTCAGTTAAGATTTCACCTTGCCACTGACCATGACAAACCAAAGGGGTTGGGTCGTTAGCATGGCGCAGATAGACTAAAACGCAGTGAAAGCGAGCGGTTCTCTGCTCACTGGATACACCTTCTAAGCGGGTTAATAACTTTTGCAGGTTATCGTTATCTGAGGCATTGGCTCCGGCATAGCGCGCAGAATAAATGCCCGGCGCACCATTAAGGTAATCTACCTCAAGCCCGGAATCATCGGCAATGGCTGGCAGGCCTGTTAAAGCGGCAGCATGGCGTGCCTTGATGATGGCATTTTCAATAAAGGTTAAGCCAGTTTCATCGGCATCAGGCACATTTAATTCACTTTGTGCGATAACTTCAAAGCCAAAATCGGCCAACAAATCGGCCATTTCTGCCACTTTTCCTTGGTTGCCAGTGGCTAAAACAATCTTACTCATAAACTTCTCACATCTGTATAGTGAACTGGACGGGGAGTGTCAGTACTAAGGGCTATTGTACAACATCTCACGAAAAAAAATTCCCCACATTAAGTGGGGAACAGAGCTTGAATTTGGTCGGGGATAATTTGCGGGCTACGGATGCGTAGCTGTTTGTGCCGCCCTAGCTGACCTTTCTCGATGTCAACCGCACTTTTCGAGACTTTGCAAAGCTTGGCAAGATAGCGGCTTAAATGCGCGTTGGCTTTCCCATCGACAGGAGGAGCGGTGATAGCCACTTTGAGTTCTTCACCGTGGAGTCCAACTAAACTGTCACGGCTAGCTTTAGGTTGGACATAAATGCGCAGGCACAGATCTTCACCCTCGAACCAAACGACTGGCATTATAAGCGATACCAAATTGGGCCAATCAAATCACCCATCAAAAAGTTGGCAAATTGCAAAACAATAAACAGCACCAAAATACTTAAATCGAAGCCACCCATGGCAGGGATGATACGACGGATAGGACGCAACATCGGTTCTGTCAATTGATGAAATACGTATTCAATCGGGCTACGCCCTTGGCTTACCCAACTTAGTATAGCGCGGATCAATAAGATCCAGAACAACAGTCCGCCAGCCGCTTTAATTAATGACAGCAAGCCAAATAATAGGAAGTCGAAGCTAAAGATCACGGCACCACTTGAAGCCATAAAGACTAAAACAATAAATTTGAGTACCGAGAGTAGATAAGCAAATAGAATGGTTGCTAAATCGATACTGCCCAAGGATGGGATTAAACGTCGTAGTGGCGCGACCACTGGCTGGGTCACTTTGACGATAAATTGTGAAAATGGATTATAAAAATCAGCGCGAGCGGCTTGGAGCCAAACACGCAGAATAACCACCATGATATAGATATCAAACAAGGTGGAGATTAGATAGCTCATAGCATTCATGAGAAAGCCCTTATGATAAATAGATAAATAGAGTACTGAAATGGCGGCCTATTTAAAATAGTTTTTCCATCTCTTGTGCACGCCTTACCGCGGCTTGCATTGCTTTTGCCACGATTTCCGCTAACTGATGTTGCTCAAAGGTTGTGATGGCTTGTGCGGTCGTTCCTCCTTTTGAAGTCACTTGTTCGCGCAACGTTGCCAGCTCAAGTTGTGGATTTTCAGCGACCATTTGAGCCGCTCCCAGAGCAGATTGCTCAACCAATAAGCGTGCGGTTTGCTTATCAAATCCCTGAGCAATAGCCTCGGCTTGCATGGCTTCCATAAATAAAAAAAAGTAGGCTGGTGCACTGCCAGCTGCGGCGATGACACTATTGATGGCAGATTCTTCACGCACCCAGCAAGTTTTACCCACCGAATTCATTAACTGCTCAGTGAAATGTTTGTCCCCCTGGTTCGCTTCAGGGGCGGCAAATAACCCTGCCATGCCTTGATTAACTAACGACGGGGTATTGGGCATGACTCTTACTAATGCCGGTTGAGCGGCAAGTAGCTGTTGCAAGCGTGCTACCGAAATCCCCGCAGCAATAGAAATCACTAATTTATTTGACCAGTCAATAACTTGCATTGGTTGGCACACTTCGGCCATTAATTGTGGTTTTACCGCCAGCACCACGACATCGGCTTGCCGAGCGGCGGCAAGATTGTCACTGGTAACTTGAATCGCGTATTGACTATGCAAGGAAGCTAAGTTGGCTTGTGAGGGCGCACTAGCAATGATCCGTTGCGCTGGATAACCACTGGTTACCAAGCCTGCGATGATGGCATGAGCCATATTTCCCGCGCCAATAAAAGCGATGGTTCTTTGTTCCATAATGATGTTTTATCCTAAGTTTTATCCCTTTGCTACTGGAAGCTGCAGCGGTGTTGATTGGCTGCAATTCCAAGCTGTTTGGGTATATATACCCTTCCGACTTGAAGCTGCAGGGGTGTTGGCTACGCTCGTTCGCCCCAATCACATAGTTTATCTATGCTCATGGGGACTCACTCACTTGCCGCCTACCTGCAACTCCAAGTTGTTTGGGTATAGTCAGTTATGATTTGACGGTAGATAAATTATCTCATCTTCACTCTGTCGGTGATGTTGGATAATCGCGTTGGCCAAAAATAGCCGTTCCTATCCGCACTAAGGTACTTCCCGCTTCAATAGCTGCTTGCATATCGTCACTCATTCCCATTGATAGAGTATCTAAGTCTGGGTAGTGTTGCGCTAAGCGCTGTTGCAACATGGCCAAGTGTTGGAACCTTGCCAACTGCTGAGCATAATCAGTAACTGGCTCAGGAATGGCCATCAACCCTCTTAATTTGAGGTTCGGTAAAGCAAAAATCAACTCAGCGAGGGGGAATAACTCTTGCTCATCAATTCCCGATTTAGAGTCTTCACCACTAATATTGACTTGAATGAGAACTTGAAGTGGTTCTTTGCCTGCAGGTCGCTGATCATTGAGACGTTGGGCTATTTTGGCTCGGCCTAGAGTATGCATCCAATCAAAATGTTCTGCCACTAGGCGTGTTTTATTGGATTGCAATGGACCAATAAAGTGCCATTCTAAGTTTATTTGTGGGTGATGCTCAGCAAAATAGCGAATTTTATCAACCCCTTCCTGAACATAGTTTTCGCCAAACGCCATTTGTCCGGACTGAGCTGCAGTGAGAATTGCCTCGACAGGTTTGGTTTTACTGACGGCTAAAAGTTGCACAGAGCTTGGAGAGCGGCCACACTTTTCTAGTGTGCTCTCGATCTGTGAGGTGATCTGTTCAATGTTTTGTTGAATACTACTCATGGCTCTACTTAACTAAGGAAAATAAATGGATATCTCAGAATTACTGGATTTTAGTGTAAAGCATAATGCGTCAGATCTACATCTTTCTGCAGGGGTTCCTCCCATGATTCGTATTGATGGTGATGTACGCAAGCTTGGAGTACCTGCTTTTAGTCATGCTGATGTACATCGTTTAATTTTCGCTATTATGAATGATGCTCAACGTAGTGAGTATGAAGAGCGCCTTGAGGTGGATTTTTCGTTTGAATTACCAAACGTAGGGCGTTTTCGGGTCAATGCTTTTCATCAAGCCCGGGGGAGCTCCGCCGTCTTTCGAACCATACCCACCACGATACCGACACTAGAGCAACTCGATGCACCAGACATTTTCCGAAAAATCGCTAACTATGAAAAAGGCTTAGTCTTAGTTACAGGCCCTACCGGATCTGGTAAATCCACTACTTTGGCGGCCATGATTGATTATGTCAACGCCCATCATAATAAGCATATTTTAACCATTGAAGATCCGATTGAATTTGTGCATACCAATAATAAGTGCTTGATTAACCAGCGAGAAGTTCATCGTGATACCCACAGTTTTAAAAATGCATTGCGGTCTGCCTTGCGCGAAGATCCTGATGTAATCTTAGTCGGTGAGCTGCGCGATCAAGAGACGATCAGTTTGGCTTTAACCGCAGCTGAAACCGGTCATTTAGTGTTTGGTACTTTGCACACCAGTTCAGCGGCTAAAACCATAGATCGGATTATTGATGTCTTTCCGGGCAGCGATAAAGACATGGTGCGCTCAATGTTATCAGAATCGCTTCGTGCGGTGATTGCGCAAAAACTGTTCAAGCGAGTTGGCAGTGGCCGGGTGGCATGCCATGAAATTATGTTAGCAACTCCGGCAATTCGTAACTTGATCCGGGAAGATAAAGTGGCGCAAATGTATTCCATTATCCAAACGGGCGCTGCGCATGGCATGCAGACGATGGAGCAACATGCGAAACAGCTTGTAGCTCAGGGTAGTGTGGAGTTGGCGGAAGTGCAGCAAAAGCTTGGCTTAGAGAGTGTAAACTAGGAATAAAACATGCAATTTGATCCCATATTACAGGCTATGCTCAGCCACAAAGCATCAGATTTGTACCTGACTGTTGGTGCGCCGATTTTATATCGCGTCAATGGCGAATTACAGCCGCAAGGAGAGGTATTAAACGAAGTGCAAATTATGCAACTATTACACTCTGCCATGGACAGTGAGCGGCAAAGGGAGTTTCAGCAAACTCGTGAGGCAAATTTTGCCATTGTGCGCGATTTTGGTCGCTTTCGAGTCAGTGCCTTTTTTCAACGTGAACTACCAGGTGCTGTTATTCGTCGGATTGAAACACAAATACCGAGCTTTAGTGACTTACAGTTACCGGAAGTGCTGAAAGAGATGGCGTTGACCAAGCGGGGCTTAGTATTAGTGGTTGGCGCTACTGGATCAGGTAAATCCACCACGATGGCGGCGATGACCGGTTATCGCAATGTAAAAACGCGTGGTCATATCCTTACGGTGGAAGATCCGATTGAGTTTGTTCACCCTCATCAAGGCTGTATTGTGACTCAACGTGAAGTGGGGTTAGATACCGAAAGTTATGAAATCGCGCTGAAAAACTCGCTACGCCAAGCACCGGATATGATTTTGATTGGTGAAATACGTAGCCGTGAAACCATGGAATACGCGATGACGTTTGCGGAAACCGGGCACTTATGTATGGCGACTTTGCATGCCAATAACGCCAATCAAGCCTTAGAGCGCATTTTACATTTAGTACCGAAAGAGAAAAAAGAGCAGTTTTTGTTTGATTTATCGATGAATTTAAAAGGAGTTATTGGCCAGCAATTGTTACGTGATAAACATGGTCAGGGACGTCATGGGGTGTTTGAAATTTTACTCAATAGCCCAAGAGTGGCGGATTTGATCCGCCGTGGTGATTTACATGAACTCAAAGCTACGATGGCTAAGTCCAACGAAGTGGGGATGCAAACCTTTGATCAAGCGCTGTATCAATTAGTGATTGATAACAAAATCACTGAGCAAGATGCGCTGCACAGTGCAGATTCAGCTAATGACTTACGTCTTATGCTGAAAACCCAGCGTGGAGAGGGCTACTCTTCTGGGGCGTTGGACAATATTAAAATCGATATGGATTAGTGAGTTTAGTTTGTCCACTGTGTCTCGAACCAACTTTCTAAAATAATCACTGCCGATTGACAGTCGATATTACCTTTACTGAGTGCCTTGTAGCCACCATGGGCAAACAGCTCGGAGCGAGCTTCGGCAGTAGAAAGGCGCTCATCGTGTAGCTCAACGGGCAAACCAAAACGGCCATGTAAGCGATTAGCAAACTTTTTTGCCCGAGGGGTAATGGTCTCTAAATCTTTACCATGCAAATCCGTTGGTAACCCCACTACTAATAGGTTGGGCTGCCATTCCTTAATTTGTTGTTCAATGTCATCCCAATTGGGAATGCCGTCAGTGGCTTTAAAGGCTTTTAATGGTGACGCGGTGCCGGTAACTTCTTGACCAATGGCACTGCCGATACTTTTGGTACCATAATCAAAAGCCATGATAGTACGTGACATGTGTTGGTTCTCTTTTCATAAATCGGTGCGCTCTTACACCCGTGTTCATTTGCAGTGATAGTGGCAAAGTGACAGTCCTCATCATATATTCAGCTGTGTTGATGGAGGCTGTCACAGTACCGATTGTTAATGGCGCTGGTTGATTATCGCCAGTCATTGTTATCCGTGTTTAGGCATGTCCAGACTGTGAAGTTAACTGGGCTGGATTAATGCCTAATTTCTGAATCGCTTTTTGCCACTTTTCATTAATTGGAGTATTGAAGATCAAGTCAGCATCGGCTTCAATAGTTAGCCAAGAGTTTTCAGTCAGCTCTTGTTCTAGTTGGCCAGGAGACCAACCCGAGTAGCCTAAAGCAACAATATAACCACTCGGTTCAGCATCAGTACCAAGCACAGAAAGAATATCTTTCGATGTGGTGACAGCGATATCCTCGGTCATTTTCATCGTCGATTCGTAATTGTCCTGCATACGATGTAAGACAAAACCGCGATCTTCGGAAATGGGGCCGCCATTAAAAACCGGTTTTTTTAGGCTTTGTTCACGGGAGTGAGGGTAAGCGGGTTCAATATCCACCTGCTTGAGCATACCACTGACCGTAATATCAATTGGGGCGTTAATCATCAGCCCCATCGCCCCTTCTTCGTTGTGTTCACAGACATAAATGACGCTACGCTTGAAGTAGGGATCTTGCATTCCGGGCATGGCAACGAGAAAATGATTTTTTAAATTCATCTCATCATCAATCCTTTGGTTTGAAGAGCGCATGCTCTTACATGGATAATGCTTTGATACGACGTTCAATCGCATCCATAAGCTTACCCGTAATCGAAATATCAAAAGCCGCTTCGATTTCGCGAATACAGGTTGGACTAGTAACATTAATTTCGGTCAGTTTATCACCAATGACATCCAAGCCGACAAAGATCAAGCCCTTCTCTTTTAAGGTCGGAGCGACGGCCAAAGCAATTGCCTTGTCAGTTTCACTTAATGGTCGAGCTTCACCTCTGCCCCCAGCCGCTAAGTTACCACGGGTTTCACCTTGAGCGGGAATGCGTGCTAAGCAGTAGGGCATCGGCTCACCATCGACGACTAAAATTCGTTTGTCACCATTACTGATATCGGGGACAAAAGTTTGTGCCATGCAGTAATTTTGTCCATGATTGGTCAAGGTTTCGATGATCACCGATACGTTAGGATCGCCTTGTTTAATGCGAAAGATTGATGAGCCACCCATGCCATCAAGTGGTTTTAAGATCACATCGCCATGTTGCTCGCGAAAGGCTTTAATTTTTTCTGCTTTACGAGTCACCATAGTGATAGGCGTTAGCTCAGGGAACCAAGCAGTAAATAATTTTTCATTACAATCACGCAGGCTTTGCGGTTTGTTAACGATTAAGGTTCCTTCTTCTTCCGCTCTTTCTAGAATATAAGTGGCGTAAATATACTCAGTATCAAAAGGGGGATCTTTACGCATTAATACGGCATCAAGCTCGGCGAGCGCAATGGTCTGCTCGGATTGAAATTGGTACCAAGCCGCTGGGTCTTCTTTGACGCTGACCACTTTAGTATCCGCCATAGCTACACCTTGCTCTAAGTGCAGATCGGCCATTTCCATATAATGGATTTGATAACCACGACGCTGTGCTTCCAGCATCATGGCAAAACTAGAATCTTTTTTGATATTGATGGATGAAATCGGATCCATAACGATGCCGAGTTTAATCATTGAAATTCTCCGAGTTAGCCAAGATCGCCGAAGCGAACTTGGAGCGCAGTAATGGCAGTTAATGCTGCCGTTTCGGTGCGTAATACCCTAGGGCCGAGCAGTGTTTCTACAAATTGATATTGTTCGGTCATCGCAATCTCTGGTTCAGATAGCCCACCTTCTGGACCAATTAATAAACGTACTCTGTTGACCGGTTCTGGCAAGGTATTGATTGAATAGGATGCACGAGGGTGCAAGTTAAGTTTGAGTGCTTCACTGGGTTCAGCGCACCAGGCTTCTAATTCCATCACTGGGCGAATGACTGGGATGGTGTTACGTCCGCACTGTTCACAAGCCGCAATGGCTATTTTTTGCCATTGGTGAAGTTTTTTCTCAAAACGTTTGGCGTCCAGTTTAACTCCGCATCGCTCTGATAATAGTGGAGTAATGGTGTTTACGCCAAGTTCGACCGATTTTTGGATAGTGAACTCCATTTTATCACCGCGAGAGATAACTTGCCCAAGATGTAAATTAAGCGGTGACTCAATGTTTTTAGCGATTCTCTCTTGCACCTCAACCAACAAGTGTTTTTTACCGACCTCACGAATGATCGCTGGAAATTCCGCGTTGCTGCCATCAAATAGAATGACGGACTGTTCGGGCTGCATGCGCAGGACTTTACCTATGTGATTAGCGGCATCATCACTTAAGGGTAGAGTGCCTAGCTGTTGAATAGGTGAAGGATGATAAATTCGAGGAATACGCATGCCAAGTTCCTAGTAATTGACGATAAAGTGATACTGTCTAATTGAGTTAAAGTCTGGTGAGGACACTGAGATAATATGTGGCCTAGGATGGATGACTTCAAGTGACGAGAGTATCGATATTGATCCCATGCTATGGTTGATAAACACGGATAAGTTGATGATAGCTCACCTGATCATTGGGTTGAAGATAAATTACTTTTCTTCAATGATTTTCTGGCCGAGGTGAGCTGGTATCACCTCGTCAGTGTATAAATAGAAAACTAATCAGGGCACTGTGTGGCAACAAATGGGTTAGTGTGACCTTGCATCGCGGTAATGCGCCGGTTGCGTTCACATTCCCATTCATCGGCCGGGTATTGATTATCCCAAACTTGCATCAGTTGTGCTTGTTGTTTAGAGAGCTTAAAGTCATAGTGTTGGCTCATGTATAAGTAAGTTCTTGCGATTGCGCCTCGTGCTCTTTCCGGCGGCATGGCTTTACGCTGAGCAAAATTAATTTGCATTTCACACTGGCCATACGTCGCGCCATCAATCCCATGCCATTGACTGAAATTGAAATTAGACCGATCGCCGTTCACTTCGCCAATCGCTGGTGTTAGGTTGTGCAAATCGGCTTCCATTTGGCGAAACTGCATATCATGGCGTGCACAATTTCTTCGCCCGCCTTCTTGCCAGCATTGTAACTGATGACCAAACTGCCAAGCAGGAACTACGTGCTCCCATTCAATGCGATTGGCACGTGTGGCTTGTTTACGAACTTGATAGCCACAGCCTTCAAGATCAGGAACACCTCGTTGGCCTTGCCAGTCAATCGCACAACCACAGTAGAAACTCACTGGATGATCTTGATAAAGTTTAACGGCGATGCGCTTGGCTTGAGCAAAAGACGTTGGCCCAGAGGCGATACAGGCACTCGTAAAGAAGAATAAACCTAACACGGAGATTGAGCGTAAATAAGACATGAGAAAAGACTGAGAAAAGTATGATTTTTTACAGTCTACCACTCAAAAAAAAGCTTTCCTATTTATAGATAAGTCTTTACTCAACAAAGCTTAATGGTGCTTGGCATTGACGACAATGATAACGGCTTTGTTGCCGCAATACCTTGTTGTGCCGACGAATAGACAATGCATGATGTTGGCAAGCACATTGATAAATAAAAGTTTTCCCTTGTACAGAGCTTACATCGAAGCTGTGGGTGGTTCTAGGGGGTAGATTAAACACCTGTGACATAACGGATTGCCATTCACGACCGTGAGGACGTACTCGCCCATAACGATGATAGGTGATCAAATGAGCAATTTCATGGGGAATTACTTCATCTAGAAAAGCCTGGCGGTTCTCTGCTAACAGGATCGGGTTTAAGCGTATTTCCCAGTGTTGCAAGTATGCCTTACCAGCGGTTTTTCCACGCAATTTTAGACTGAGCGTAGGGGTAGGAAAAGGGATGTTAAAATAATGGGAAGCCCTTTCAATACAGTTTTGTATTTGTTGTTGCACGCGATAATGTAATTCAAAATCTTTCAAGTGACCTCCAACAAAAAACCTCAGGCAGGGCTGAGGTTTATTTCATTATGGCTGACCCTAGTTTAAAGGTCAGCCATCGCCGTCAGTGATGACTATTTTAAACCAGCAAAGTCACGCAATAGTGCGGCTTTATCGGTAGCTTCCCAAGGGAACTCTTCGCGGCCAAAGTGACCATAAGCGGCAGTTTTCTTATAGATAGGCTGTAGCAAGCTGAGCATTTCTTGTAAGCCATATGGGCGTAAATCGAAGAACTGGCGCACGGCTGCAATAATAATATCGTGTGATACTTTTTCGCTACCGAAAGTCTCCACCATGATAGACGTTGGATCAGCGACACCAATGGCATAAGACAGTTGGATTTCACAGCGATCAGCAAGGCCAGCAGCCACAATGTTTTTAGCAACATAGCGAGCGGCATAAGCAGCAGAGCGGTCAACTTTTGATGGATCTTTACCAGAGAATGCACCACCACCATGACGTGCTGCACCGCCGTAAGTATCGACGATAATTTTACGACCCGTTAAGCCACAGTCGCCCATTGGACCACCAATCACGAAGCGACCGGTTGGGTTAATGAAGTATTTGGTCTCTTTAGTTAGCCACTCAGCAGGTAACACGGGCTTGATGATCTCTTCCATCACGCCTTCGCGCAGATCAGCAGTGGAGACCGAATCACAATGCTGAGTAGAAAGTACCACAGCATCAATACCAACGATTTTACCTTGGTCATACTGGAAAGTAACTTGAGATTTAGCATCCGGACGCAGCCAAGCTAGGCTACCATTTTTACGTACTTCTGCTTGACGTTGCATTAACAGGTGCGCGTAGGTGATAGGTGCTGGCATCAGTACTTCAGTTTCGTTACAGGCGTAACCAAACATGATACCTTGGTCACCAGCCCCTTGATCTTTAGGATCTGCTTTATCAACCCCTTGGTTGATATCTGGCGACTGTTTACCTATGGTATTGAGTACCGCACAGGAGTCGGCATCAAAGCCCATTTCAGAATTAACATAACCAATTTCACGTACCGTTTGGCGAGTCAATTCTTCAATATCAACCCAAGCTGAAGTGGTTACTTCACCACCAACCATGACCATGCCAGTTTTAACGTAGGTCTCACAAGCAACACGAGCTTTTGGGTCTTGTTCTAAAATGGCATCAAGAACCGCGTCAGAGATTTGGTCGGCAATTTTATCAGGATGACCTTCTGATACAGATTCAGAAGTAAACAAATGCTTAGCCATGATAGCTCCAATTTTCATATAGGTAGCGACTCGTTATCTTTGTACGAGTCGACAAAATTGTTTAATATGTAGGCGTTTCTACATCTAGACGTCTATTCTAGTTTTCAATGCTCAAATTACAAGCTCTTTTTTAGTTTATCTTATGGTCAAACGTTTGCTTGGTTTTGTGATGGTTTTATGATTACAGTGAAATTTCATGTAACCGATTGCAAAAATCAAACCTAGAGGCAGTAAAAGGTTTGCAGAGGCTAGGGGGCTTTGCGACAATATTAAACACTTTTTCTGTACCCTTCCCACTTTAAGTTGTCGCGATCAGTGACTTGGTTTTCTTTTTATCCATAGCAAGCTTGCCATTGATAGAGACGAAAACACTTATCGCTCATCGGTAATTGGGGGGCGTTTTTTATTTCATCGCTTTTTAGGAGCTGATATGTCTTCGCGCAAACAACTGGCTAACGCAATCCGTGCATTGAGCATGGATGGTGTTCAACAAGCAAATTCTGGTCACCCAGGTGCACCAATGGGGATGGCGGATATCGCTGAAGTACTTTGGCGCTCACATCTTAACCACAACCCACAAAACCCACAATGGGCTGACCGCGACCGCTTTGTGCTGTCGA
>SLFB01000323.1 GCA_007124475.1 Vibrio sp.
AGTCCGTTCCCCTTAATACTTAGGGGGAACGTAAGGTTTACTCTTCGTCTTCTAGCTCGATATTAATACCTAGTGAGCGAATCTCTTTCAACAATACGTTGAAAGATTCAGGCATACCAGGTTCCATCGCGTGATTACCGTCTACAATGTTCTTATACATCTTAGTTCGGCCATTCACGTCATCGGATTTAACGGTAAGCATTTCTTGTAGTGTGTATGCAGCACCATAAGCTTCAAGTGCCCACACTTCCATCTCACCAAAACGCTGACCACCGAATTGAGCTTTACCACCCAATGGTTGCTGCGTCACTAAGCTGTAAGAACCGGTTGAACGAGCATGCATCTTATCATCCACTAAGTGGTTCAATTTCAGCATGTACATATAACCTACGGTTACTGGACGCTCAAACGCATCGCCAGTACGGCCATCAAACAGAGTTAACTGTCCAGATGCCGGTAGATCTGCTAACTGCAACATCTCTTTAATAGAGGTTTCATTCGCACCATCAAAGACTGGCGTTGCAACCGTTAGACCATTACGTAGGTTATTCGCCAGGGTACGAACTTCTTCATCAGTTAATGAAGCAATATCAACCACTTGACGGGTTCCACCAAGGTCATAAACCTTTTGCAAGAACTCACGGAGTTTCGCTAACTCTTGCTGCTCTTTGATCATCTGGTTGATCTTATCACCGATACCCTTAGCTGCCAGACCTAAGTGCACTTCTAGGATCTGACCGATGTTCATCCGCGATGGTACACCCAGTGGGTTAAGTACGATATCAACAGGCTGACCACTCTCGTCATACGGCATATCTTCAACCGGGTTGATCTTAGAGATAACACCCTTGTTACCGTGACGACCAGCCATCTTATCACCAGGCTGAATACGACGTTTAACGGCTAAGTAAACCTTAACAATTTTTAGTACACCCGGTGCTAAATCATCACCTTGAGTGATCTTACGACGCTTGGTTTCAAACTTCTTATCGAAGTCTGCTTTTAGCTCATCCCACTGTTCAGCAAGCTGTTCTAGTTGGTTTTGTAGATCTTCGTCTTCTAACGTTTGCTCTAACCACGCCTTGCGATCAATGGTATCAAGTTTAGCTTCAGTGAAACCAGCCGCGAGTAATACAGAACGAACGCGCGCTAATAAGCCGCCTTCTAAGATCTGGAATTCTTCGGTCAGATCTTTCTTCGCTTCTTTCAGCTGCATGTGCTCGATTTCAAGCGCACGCTTGTCTTTTTCTACGCCATCACGAGTAAAGACTTGAACGTCGATAACGGTACCTGAAACAGAGTTAGGCACACGCAGTGAAGTGTCTTTCACATCTGACGCTTTTTCACCGAAGATAGCGCGTAGTAGCTTCTCTTCTGGAGTCAGCTGAGTTTCACCTTTTGGTGTTACTTTACCGACCAGAATATCGCCACCTTTCACTTCAGCACCGATGTAAACGATACCTGATTCATCAAGCTTAGAAAGCGCAGACTCACCAACGTTTGGAATATCAGCCGTGATCTCTTCCGCACCAAGCTTAGTATCACGTGCAACACACGATAGCTCTTGAATGTGGATAGTGGTAAAGCGGTCATCTTGTACAACACGCTCAGACACTAAGATCGAGTCTTCGAAGTTATAACCATTCCAAGGCATGAACGCGATGCGCATGTTCTGACCTAGCGCTAATTCACCTAAATCAGTAGATGGACCGTCAGCTAACACGTCACCACGACCTACTGGTTCACCTGGCATCACACATGGACGCTGGTTAATACAAGTATTTTGGTTCGAACGGGTGTATTTAGTTAAGTTGTAGATATCGATACCCGCTTCGCCAGGGATCAACTCTTCTTCACTAACCTTAACTACAATGCGAGAAGCATCAACGGATTGCACCACACCACTACGATCAGCAACAACAGTAACACCTGAGTCTACCGCCACATTACGTTCAATACCGGTACCAACGAATGGTTTCTCAGCACGTAAAGTTGGAACAGCCTGACGTTGCATGTTCGCACCCATCAAGGCACGGTTTGCATCATCGTGTTCTAGGAACGGGATCAAAGATGCCGCAACAGAAACCACTTGGTTCGTTGCAACGTCCATATAGTTGATATCATCACGAGCATGAAGACCAGATTCACCTTTTTGACGCGCAGTAACTAGCTCATCAACAAATCGGTTATCATCACTTAACTTAGCGTTCGCCTGAGCGATAACGAATTGACCTTCTTCGATAGCAGATAAGTAATCCACTTCATCGGTCACCACACCATCAACCACACGACGATACGGAGTTTCTAAGAAACCATATTCATTACAACGAGCAAAGGCTGATAACGAGTTAATCAGACCGATGTTTGGTCCTTCTGGTGTTTCAATCGGACAGAGACGACCATAGTGAGTTACGTGTACGTCACGCACCTCAAAACCAGCACGTTCACGGGTTAAACCGCCCGGGCCTAAAGCAGAAATACGACGCTTGTGCGTGACTTCTGATAGCGGGTTGTTCTGATCCATAAACTGAGATAACTGAGAAGAACCAAAGAATTCTTTCACAGCTGCTGAAATTGGCTTCGCGTTAATCAGATCTTGCGGCATGATATTATCAAGATCGCCTAAGCTTAGGCGCTCTTTAACGGCACGCTCGACACGAACCAGACCAACACGGAATTGGTTTTCAGCCATTTCGCCTACACTACGAATACGACGGTTACCTAAGTGATCGATATCATCGACTTCACCTTTACCGTTACGAATCGCAATCAGCTTCTTCATTACTTCGATGATATCAGTTTCATCGAGTGTGCCTTGCTCTTCGGCGTCAGTACGTTCAATAGAACTATTGAACTTCATTCGACCTACCGTTGACAGGTCATAACGCTCAGGCGAGAAGAATAAACTTTCAAATAACGCTTCTGCAGCCTCTTTTGTTGGTGGTTCACCAGGGCGCATCATGCGATAAATTTCAACCAATGCCGATATACGGTCAGTCGTACTGTCAACACGCAGTGTATCTGACATAAACGAGCCGTTATCTAAATCATTAGTGAATAGAACTTCTAATTTCTTGTAGCCTGCTTGTGATAGATGAGCAAGAGTTTCTAAACTCACTTCTTGGTTAGCCGCTAGTACGACTTCACCCGTTGCTTCATTGATATATTCTTTAGCAGAGATCTTGCCAACGATGTAATCAACCGGCACTTCAATAAAGCTAACGTCATCTTTTTCAAGCTGGCGAATATGACGAGCTGTAACACGACGACCTTTTTCAACATAAACCTTGCCATTTGATTCAATGTCAAAGGTTGCCGTTTCACCACGCAGACGTTCAGGCACTAATTCCATCATTAGTGTCTGATCTCTAACTTCGAAATTTACTTTATCGAAGAAAATATCGAGGATCTGCTCAGAGGTTTTGCCTAATGCACGCAAAATGATCGACGCAGGTAATTTACGACGACGGTCAATACGAACATAGAGGTTATCTTTAGGATCAAACTCGAAGTCAAGCCATGAACCACGATAAGGGATCACGCGTGCATTATATAACACCTTACCAGAAGAGTGGGTCTTACCCTTATCGCTGTCGAAGAACACGCCTGGGCTTCGGTGCAGCTGGGATACGATAACCCTCTCAGTACCGTTGATTACAAAGGTACCATTATCTGTCATGAGTGGTATTTCACCCATGTAGACTTCTTGTTCTTTAATATCTTTAACCGTGCCTGCCGGCGCGTCTTTGTCAAAGATCACTAGGCGTAATTTTACGCGTAGAGGTTTAGAATAAGTTACACCACGGA
>SLFB01000330.1 GCA_007124475.1 Vibrio sp.
GGCTATGAACAAAAAGATACCTTTCGGAGTATTCATGCTCCCTCTATTGATTGCTTCCAATGCTGACGCGGCTAACTATGCAATAGAAGCTCGTGGTGATGCTATGGGGGGCGTTGGTGTTGTTTCCGCGAATTATTTAACCGCGCCATTTTATAACCCAGCCCTAGTTGCCGTTTATCGACGAAATGATGATGCGGGAATGATTTTACCCAGTGTTGGGCTTAGTTATGACGATCAAGACAAACTAGTTAAAAGCTTTAGTGACATTGCTGATCTTATTAATACTAATAACCTGGCATTAGATTCTGAGCTAGAAGCGGAACTCAATGCTATCGATGGTAAAGTTATTAACGCTGATGTTGGCGGCGTTGTCGCATTTGGTATACCCAATCGTTATATTTCGGCCAATATTTTTGGTAAAGCTTATAGTGAAATTTACGCGGCCCCTCGGATAGAAAATAATTGTCCTAACAGTTCCCCTGGTTCTTCACAGTGCACTTTTGAGCGAGCTCAAAATAGTGGTATCAATGCAGTATCCATTGGTGTCACTGAAGTGGGTATATCGCTGGCTAAATATCAGTACTTTTTAGGGCAACATATGGCAATTGGTATTACCCCCAAACTGCAACGTATCTATACTTTTCTGTTTGTCACAGACTTTGAAGATTATGAACTGAAAGATTTATTAGACAACGGTACAGGGGAAACGACCTTTAATTTTGATGCTGGCGCTGTATGGTTTTACGGTCCTTATCGTTTTGGGATTGCAGCATCCAACTTAATCAGCCGAGATATAAAAACCAAGGAAGTCAATTCCGTTCAGTATGACTATCAAATTCGCCCTCAAGTCACTTTAGGAGCCGGTTTGGTTGCTGATTATGCGACGTTAAGTGTTGATTATGATTTAAATGTCGATCGCCGTTTCAGCAATTTTGCCGACGATACTCAGATGCTGCGGGTTGGTGGCGAAGTGGATATTATGCGCCAATTGAAACTCAGAGTTGGTTATAAAAAGAACCTAGCCTATAGTGGACGAGAAGGGACGATTACTGCCGGTATTGGCTTATCACCACTTAATATTGTTCAATTAGACATTGGCGTTAGCTATACCAATGAAAATGCAATGGGAGCATTTGTAAACTTTCTTGCTAGTTACTGATAGTGTGGATTATAGTAGGGCTCCCAACTAGGAGCTCATAATATGTTTAACGATAGTCCAAATCTAACTCATAGTGAACAGCAAGCGGCAGTCGAGAAGATCCAAAAAATGATGTCAGAAGGTATCAGTGCCGCCCAAGCTATTCAAATGGTCTCACAAGAGATACGTTCACAACATAGCCAACAACGAGCCGAACAAGATCAAGAATAATTATTATTGAGAGCACAACGTGCTCTTTTTTTTTGCCCACCCTAGTGCACTATAAATTATTATTTGTGAGTCAACAAAATAATCAAATTGAGTTAATGGAAAATATCTTTAACGTCATTGCTGTATAAAAAGGAAATCAGCGATGGCAATCATCGCTGAATCGTATTATTGAGATGATGCTTGTAAAGCTTGTTCTAAATCGGCGATTAAATCATCAATATGCTCGATGCCTATTGATAATCTAACCATGTCTTCAGAAACACCTGCAGATAACAGTTCTTCAGTGTTCAGCTGGCGGTGAGTTGTTGCCGCGGGTATAGCTGCGCAACTTTTAGCATCGCCAATATTAACCAAACGTAAGATCAGTGTTAACGCATCATAAAACTGGATAGCGGCTTGTTTTCCACCCACAATGCCAAAACTTAATATTCCTGAAGCGCTACCGGAGAGATATTTTTTAGCTAGAAGATGATCTTTATGGGACTCTAATCCCGCATAGTTTACCCAGCGAACTTGAGGATGTTCAGATAACCACTGAGCAATTTTTTGACTATTCTCATTCACTCTTTCAATACGTAGTGCTAAGGTTTCTAGCCCTTGTAAAAGATTCCAGGCCGCTTGAGCACTAAGTGCAGCGCCTGTATTTCTTAATGGCACTACGCGAGCACGAGCAATAAAAGCTGCAGCGCCAATATCTTGCGCATAATTAACCCCGTGATAAGAGATATCTGGTTCATTTAATAATGGAAAACGCTGTGGGTATTGATGCCAAGGGAATTTCCCTGAATCGACAATCAAACCACCAATGGTAGTACCATGACCGCCAATATATTTCGTGGCAGAATGGATAACAATGTCTGCACCAAACTCAAAAGGGCGAAGTAGGAAAGGGGTTGCGACCGTATTATCAACGATCAAAGGCAGCTCATGTTGATGTGCAATTGTAGCTAATGACTCTAAATCGACAATACTACCAGATGGATTGCCAATACTTTCACAAAATACAGCTCGTGTTTTATCATCGATCAGAGCGGCTAAAGCAGTAAAATCGTCTTTATCTACAAAACGAACTTCAATACCTTGTCTGGGTAAAGTATGGGCAAACAAGTTATAAGTTCCACCATATAACTCGCTGATAGAAATAATGTTATCTCCAGCTTGAGCTATGGTCTGAATGGCATAAGTAATGGCCGCCATACCTGATGCGACCGCTAAAGCGCCGATCCCATCTTCAAGTGCGGTAATTCTCTGTTCAAGTACGCTACAGGTAGGATTCATGATCCGAGAATAGATGTTACCTTGAACTTTGAGGTCAAAAAGATCTGCAGCATGCTGAGCATTATCAAAACTAAATGAGGTTGACTGGTGAATGGGTACCGCGACTGAATGCTGATCGTCAGCTTGGTAGCCATGATGCAAGGCAATGGTTTCACGCTTCATAATATGTCCTTATAGAAGATAACGTTAAAGCTATAGGAACATGGCGTTAAGTTCAGTGTCAATGATAAACATCGCACATCAGCCATTGAGATAAAAGAAAGTCTATTTGTCTCAGCGCTTATCGGATTTTATCTAATCGATGGGCAGTTGAATCAATGGATCCAAGACATGATGAGTGAACGGAACACTTATTATAAACATGAATTATAAATATGAGTTTTTGCTAAAATGCCTAGTGACTCGCATAAATCCGCAGTACGCATTATCATTGTTATGTTAAATAATATTCAAAGCTTTATAATTCGCCTTCAATGATTCATTTATACTACTACCTGGTCTGAGCTCCTGGTTTCTTTCTTAAAGTCATGATAGTTAAAATAGACTTTACTGCCGATTAAACATAAAGCCTATTTACCATAAAATAGCTAATAATCACTCTTGTTATCTTTGATACAAGATGTTTATTAGCCACCGGCTAACTTTACTGTAAAGCCTTTTTTTTCTAGTAACTGTTTGATTTTTTCTCGCATTTCGCCTTGGATTTCGATGTTGCCGTCTTTAATCGAACCGCCACAACCGCAAGACTTCTTTAACTCGGCTGCTAATAGCTTTAAGGGAGCATCATCGAGATCTAACCCTTTGATGATAGATACACCTTTACCTTTGCGGCCTTTGGTTTCTTTATGAATCCTGACAATACCGTCACCTTTAGGGCGTTGAATGGTTTCTTGCTCTGGTTTTATCCGGCCAGTCTCGGTTGAATATACAAGTGTCATAATATCCGTAATGTTATTTTTTAATTTGAGCTTGAGCTTGAGCTTCTGCTTTTTGTTTTGCAATTAAATAGGCTTCAATGTGTTTTTGAATAGCCAGTTTACCACCTTTAATTAAGCGGCCATTAAAAAAGCAATACCATCCGTTTGCATCTCCAGTATCATTTTTTAGCGTGAAACCATTAAACTGCTCTTGTAATGCTTGAGTGGTTGTCTCTTGTTTGGTGTTAATAGCCTCAAACTCACTAGGATCTATCAAAGATGCGGTGTCACTCCACCAATCAATGGTTTTCTTTATCGCCGCTAGAGAGCCTTTTAAAGTTTGTTTTTTTATTTGAACTTGCCAAACGTCGGTAGAATTACCAATACTTCTTAAAGTAAAACCCCGATAGGTTGATATCGCCATAATGACCTACTTAGCATTTTCTTGGTGTTTATCTTAAATAATAATTGTATTCATTGAGTAAGCAAGTTAATTTAATAAAAAATTAATAAGTTATAGTGCACTAGAATGAAGAGACAGTTAGAACCAATAACTCAACTGCAGCAAATTAAGGCTTTACTAGCCCAATTTAAGCGTCCTATTACTCCAAATCTGTTAGCTGAACTCACCAAAGGTTACTATCAAAAAAATTCTTTATTAGCATTTAGTAAAGATTGGAACCATTTTGTTGAGTTTTGCCAACTCAAAGCGGTCACGCCACTCCCCGCTTCGGTTACCGCAGTTAGGCTATATTTAGAAAAAGAAGCTCGGCACAGAAAGTTCAGTACCATTCGCCGTTACTATTTAACAATTAGCTTAATCCATTATCTGCTAAACCAAAAAGATCCAACCAATAGTCGTCATGTGCGACAACTTATGCAGCAACTACGCATCGAAAAACAGGGTGATGAAAAACAAGCAGACTGTTTTACTCGTGAACATTTAGAGCAACTTTATGAAAAGCTTAAAGACAATAAAAGCTATTTAGCTATCCGAGATTTAGCCCTCTATCACCTTATGTTTGAGTGTGCGATGAAGCGAGGCGAGTTAAAAAAACTCACTTTTTCAGCTCTTGCCGACGATTTTTCTTCTCTCACTTTAGCCAATGCGAATTATCAATTATCCACAACCTCTCAACGTGTCTTAAAGCGTTGGGTTGAGTGTCTTTCTATACGATCAGGCACGGTTTTTCGCTCCATTGACCGGCACGGCAATATTCATCAAGGTGAATTAGATGACTCCTCTATTTATCGAATTTTACGCCGTGCTGGCCAATTAATTGACCAGCCTCATTTAAAGTTTTCGGGTCAATCCACACGTATTGGCGCTGTTAAAGAGCTAGCAGAACAAGGCTACGATACCAAAGACATCCAACATTTTGGTCGCTGGCTCTGCCCTGCTATGCCGAATCAATATTTAGGCAATCTTAACTCCGCGCAACGGGATAAGCTAAAATTCATTAAGATAAAGCCTTGGGATTAACCGAACGTTGAATGCAGTCGTTTAAAAACTCTGAAAATCTAGGTCCATGATGCTCAAGCATTTTGGGAAACATTGATATTGGTGTCATTCCAGGGAAGGTATTAACTTCATTCAAGTATATCTCACCTTGCGCGGTCAGAAAGAAATCGATTCGCGCGAGGTGCTTCAGCTTCATGTGACGAAATACTTTTTCAGCGTAGCAACGAATTAGCTCTGACTGCTGGCTTGTCAGCCCATCCGCTACGACATGTGTTACTGAGTGGCTATTCGCACTGTATTTTTCTTCGTAGCTATAAAAAGCATCTTCAGGTGCGATTATCTCTCCTGGTTGAGTAATATGTAACATTCCATCGTACTCATAAGCGGCAACTTCTAATTCACGAGGTTTTACCGCTTGTTCAATTAATACCTGATCTGAAAAAGTAAACGCCAAACGAACCGCTTCTGCTATTTGCTGTTTCTCCGTGATTTTATAGCAACCAACGGAAGAGCCTTGACGCGCCGCTTTCACAAAAATAGCACCCCATTGCTCATAAGCTTGTTCTGCTTGATCTATGCTGTGCTGATCGTTGTCACTTAAGAACAAGTAAGGTGTGTTAGGGATACCAAGGGCATCATACCAAAGCTTAGAGGTAATTTTATTGAAGCTATTGCTGCTCGCTTCTGGTCCACAGCCTAGATAAGGGATGCCAGCCAATTCGAGCATTGATTGAATATCACCCGTTTCACCAGGATAACCATGGATACAGGGAATAACAAAATCAATTGGTTGCGAACCTTGTGAACTATTTAGTGAGGCCGAATTAGTATCGAGATAAACCATTTCATCTGCTTGAGTAAACCAGCCCGTTGGTTTCATCTCGACACGTACAACATCGAATAAGTTGCTTAAATGGAGTTGCTGTTGCAGATAGTCCGCAGATACAAGGGAGATCTCATGTTCGGAAGCTCCGCCACCACAGAGAAGTAAAATAGTTGTTTTGTTCATTAAATGATTCCGCCGCACAAAATAAAAGCTATTGCTACCTCCTTCAATAATCAACATTTCAATCGTCTGATAAAAACGACAACACGAGTACCGCTGTCTATTCTAAAATTAAGAAGTATGTTGATATTATAAGGAGCATCATTACCGCTATGATAGACAATTCAGCCGCAAGGTACACTATAGAAAGTGATTTATTGATGTGGTTGTTGAATCCATGAGCAGGCGAGAAAAATGTTAATCGTCATTACATATACCCCTCCTACTTGAAGTTGCCGCAGTGTATACCCTTCCTACTTGAAGCTGCAGGGGTGTTGGCTACGTTCGTTCGCCCCAATCACATAGTCTCTCTATGCTCATGGGGACTCACTCACTTGCCGCCTACCTGCAACTCCAAGTGGTTTGGGTATAGCTGCTACTCCGGGTAAGTAAGGGTATATGAACCACTGACTTCGATAGAAACTCGATTAGTTCAATTTATTCAGGGTTGGGTATTCCGAATTCTTGATACTATCGATGCTTTTCACAAATGGCTTTAGTTTTTTCAGCTCCGCAGGTAATTGCTGCAAGGCTTGGGCTGCCTCTTGACGAGTAGCATAATCCCCCACTAATACCGTGTACCACTTGGTACCATTTACCTCTTTGTAGTTCCCCCAAATAGGCTGTTCATTATGTGGTAATTGATTAGCAAATTGATCGACTTTCTCTTGCGAACCAAGGGCTACTAATTGAATGGTGAAACCATATCTTGGTTGGTTCGCTGCTGGTTTAACGGGTGCTTTTGACGCTTGTGGTTCAGGCTCTGAACTAACCACCGCTACATCGATCGTTTCACTCGGTTCAGCAATCAGTATTTCATCGACGTTGCCCGCACCGATAGGCTCTGGAATATCGGCCAGTACAAATTCTTCACTATGGCTTTGGGTGGAAATATCTGTGGTATATTGCTCAGAAGCACAAGCAGCAAGCAGCGCACAACAACCAACAATGGCAAAGTTTTTCATGGGCTAATCTACATCCTTTAATCGAAAGTGTTTAAATCATGCCCCCCGAATGCCATATAATCAAGTACCTATCTCAGCTATCTGCCATTATCCTGTGATTTATGACACAAACTCAGCTGGATAATGATTAAATAAGATCACATCAAACCTAAATACAGCCACACTATAGACAAAGGGCTTCCATTCATTTGTCAACGATATTTAGGCATCACTATTATGAATTCAATCAAACCTTTGCTAAACCCTAGCTCAGTGGCTGTTATTGGCGCATCAACTCGCCCACTTCGAGCAGGAAATATTGTGATGAAAAACTTACTGCAAGGTGGATTTGATGGTGTAATTATGCCGGTTAGCCCTCGTTATTCTTCAGTGTGTGGTGTACTTGCTTATCGCACGGTTCTTGAGTTACCTCTTATCCCTGATATTGCGATTCTCTGTACGCATGCCTCACGTAATGTGGCGTTATTTCAGCAATTAGCTGAAAAAAAAGTCGCTTGCGTTGTCGTGTTATCGGCCGATATGTATAGCGATGATGCGCAAGCACAAGAGATACAACAGCAATGCCTTAAGATAGCCAAACGTGCAGGAATGCGTGTTCTTGGCCCAAATAGTCTTGGAATTATCCTGCCATGGAACAACTTCAATGGGTCTTTCTCACCAGTCAACGCATTAAAAGGCCATATTGCGTTTGTTTCCCAATCGGCAGCCGTTTGCACCACTATGTTAGACTGGGCTAATGATAAGAATATTGGCTTTTCGGCTTTTATTTCACTGGGTAATGCAGAAGATATCGACTTTGCCGATTTACTGGATGCACTTTGTACCGATCGTCATACTCGCGCCATTTTGTTGTATATGGATACCATTAAAGATGCACGACGATTTTTATCCGCTGCTCGGGCTGCCTCAAGAAATCGGCGGATATTAGTTTTGAAGGGTGGCCGTACCGCCGCCGGTAGACAAGCGGCAAAAATTCACACGGGTGGTGAAGATACATTGGATATTATTTATGATTCAGCCATTCGTCGCACAGGGATGCTGAGAGTTCACAATACCCATGAATTATTTGCCGCGGTTGAAACATTAACTCATGCGGTGCCTCTGCAAGGAGAAAGATTAGCGATCATAACCAATGGTGGCGGTCCGGCGATTATTGCTGTTGATACGCTACTCGAAAGAGGCGGTAAACTGGCCCAGCTTAATGGTCAAGTCTACGCACAACTCAACCAATGTCTGCCGCATAGCTGGTCACACAGTAATCCCATTGATATCGTTGGTGACGCTGATCATTTTCGTTATGTGAATGCACTTAACGTGGTGCTCGACAGTGACGATATTGACGCTATATTAATCATGCATTCACCTTCTGCTATTGCTCATTCCGAACAAACCGCGCAAGCCATTGTTGATCTTATCCGCTCTCATCCAAGAGCCAAACGATTTAATATCCTCACCAATTGGTCTGGTGAATTGACAGCAAGGCCAGCCCGACAACTCTTTACTCAAGCAGGGATCCCCACTTATCGCACCCCAGAAAGTGCGGTGATTGCTTTTATGCATTTAGTGGAGTTTAGACGTAACCAAAAACAATTGATGGAGACGCCCACCACCACAGAGCTAGCTAAAGCTTCGGAAGTGCATGCTGCTCAAACTTGGCTCGCGGACCAACTACAAGATAACGACCAACTTGATATTGATACTCATCAAATCGGTACTTTCCTTAAATATTTCCACTTTTCCGTACTACCAACTTGGATAGCCTCTGACAGTAGTGAAGCTGTACATATTGCAGAAACCATCGGTTATCCGGTTGCGGTTAAACTACGCTCACCCGATATTGCTCACAAATCTGATGTTCAAGGGGTGATGCTCAACTTACGTAACCGAGAGGAAGTGGCTAATGCTGCCCAATCTATTTTAGATAGAACCCAACTGTCCTATCCTAGTGCTCGGATTTATGGGCTATTAATTCAAGGTATGGCAAAGCTGGCTGGCGGAGAAGAGTTAAGGATAAAAGTAAAGCATGATAGTACTTTCGGCCCTGTAATTTTATTGGGGCAAGGAGGATCCGAATGGGAAGAATCCATTGATGCGGTGGCGGCTCTCCCGCCGCTTAATATGACGTTGGCAAGATACCTCATCGCACGTGCGATAAGTGAAGGCAAAATTCGTCTACAAAAACGACCGACACCGATGAATATCCAAGGATTATGTGAGTTTCTCGTACGAATCTCTCAGCTAATTATCGAGTGTCCTCAAGTCTATGAGTTAGATTTACATCCGGTGCTCGTCAACGGTGAACAATTTACGATTTTAGATGCCGATTTAGTCTTAAAGCGATTTAAAGGAGAACCACAAAATCGATTAGCTATTCGTCCCTATCCTTCTGAGTTAGTGGAAACCGTTATCGCTAAAGATGGGCAGGCTCTGCTGTTGAGGCCTATTTTACCCGAAGACGAGCCACAACATGCGGCGTTTATTCAACGAGTATCCAAAGACGATTTGTATAAACGCTTTTTCTCCGAAGTTGGTGAGTTTAATCACGAAGCGTTAGCGAGCTTTACTCAAATTGATTATGACCGTGAAATGGCTTTTGTCGCGGTAAGTCAAGAAGAAGGACAAGAAACGATTCTTGGCGTTTCTAGAGCGTTAATCAATCACGATAATAGCGACGCCGAATTTGCCATTTTGATCCGCTCCGACCTTAAGGGTAAAGGACTAGGTGTATTACTGATGAATAAGATCATTGATTACTGTCATGGCAAAGGAACTCCACAAATATCAGGGGTAACTATGCCCAGTAACCGAGGCATGTTAGGACTAGCGAAAAAACTCGGTTTTCAAATCAGGGTTGATTTTGAAGAGGGTACGGCAGATATGCGTCTCGAGCTACCAATCGAACCTAATATTGCTCCATCATGAGGACTATACCCAAACCACTTGGAGTTGCAGGTAGGCGGCCAATAAGGAGAGTGGCAACCTTACCACGTTAGCCATCAATCAATTTCCAATGCTGTTTTAAATATTGAATCGACCACGATTTTGCTTCCCCTGTGGTATTTCTTCGCCAAGCCATCACTATCTCAATCTGCTTGTCTTGGCTACCGGCGATTTTTTTCAACTGTCCATTCGCGATTAATGGTTCTGCCACTTGTAATGGCAAAGTGCCAATTCCTAATCCATCTAACAGAGCTTGGCATTTAGCATTAAAATTACTCACGGTTAACCTTGGCTGTTTCTCTAAAATATTCATGCTCATGGCTGGCTGTTCGCGGGCTGTATCTGCAATAGCAATAACTCGATATTTCTGCCGAGCTTGATCATTGAACTCTCCTTGTCGCCGATGTACATAATGATCAGCAGCAGCGACCCATATCATTGTCATCGGACCTAAACGCTCCGCTTTTACCTCTTGAGGTAAACTATCGATTCGAGGACAAATTAAAAGATCTGCTCGCCCTGTCGCCAGGGCTTCCCAGCCACCAGCTAAGATTTCTTCTTGTAAGCGAATCCGAGTCTTACTGACATTCCCTAACGCTTCCACTAAAGGAAAGAAATTAGCTACTGGAATAATACCATCAAATGCGAGTGTGATATCTAGCTCCCAACCATTAGCTAATAAACTAGCGTCAGTCACTAATTTATCCGCTGCCGTTAACATCCCCCTGCCACGCTCTAATATCATTCGTCCAGCATCAGTAAAGCTTGCCTTGTGACCTGATCGATCAAAAATCATAATATCAAGATCTTGTTCAAGCTTTTGAATCTGGTAACTTAATGAACTTGGAGCGCGGTTCAATTCATTCGCTGCTGCTGCAAAGCTACCACGACGCTCAATCGCATCGAGAATATGCAGTGCTTCAAGGGTAATGGGACTCTGCACAACGTCATTCCTTCTCATTATTTATCGTCAATCATTGATTCTGGTTTTAACCATACTTGGCTAAAATCAAACCACCCCAATGCATTGCACTTGGCGTTTTGCAATGATCCGCACTGATCTTTATTGATCCCTAACCAACAATGAAACATAGGGATAATTTGTTTACTATTCACCAAAGCTTTACCAAGTTCTTGTCCCGGGAAAGCAATATCTTCTTCTACCGCTCGCCATTGATCAATCAACGCTCTCCACGCGTGGAAATCGGCCTCTTTACTCATGGCTTCAATATCCGAGTAATCCAGTAACCAGCCAGCTAATGCGTCATCACGATGATAGGCAATACCCATGGCTTTGATCCAAATATCTACCTGATCAACGTTTTCTACCGTCAGATCATACTTTATAAAACGCACTTCTACCCCATCAGGCTTCAACTGCTGCTCTATCACTTTTGCCAACGTGGGAAACATAGGATGTTGCGCATGATAAGCAACCGTGATCGTTTCACCGATAGGCACTTTACCTGACCACGGCGATTGAGGTTGATGATACCAACCTGGTTTTAAACCATAAGCTGGCAGCACTCCAAGCTCTACAACTTTATCTTCCGGTAAACAGCGAAACAAATTCAAAGCGCTTAATCGGTGTTGTAGATAAGAAGCACCAGCGTCATTGGCAGCAACGCCACAACGACGATTTAACAGTAAGTAAGTGCAACCGGGATCAAGGTCAACATCTTCACTAAACGAACCTCTTTGGCTTTTTATCGGATGCGCTAAACTTGGAAATACCATGGATGAATATATTTCATCAATCACCCAGACTTCTACTCTATCCAGTAAGGGGCGAAAACCAAAATAGCCATCAAAGGCTTGTAATACTAAGCGTTTTTCATCATTAGTGACGACTTTATAAGGTCCGGTCCCTATTGGTTTTCGATCAAAATCGTCGCCACGTAAAGCAGGAGGTAATAAAATCTTTGCTTTCGCTTCTGTCAGTAGTATCGGTAGCCGCGTATCAGGCTTAGCCAGATAAATATCTATTACCCAGGGATTGGGCGTTTTTACTTCGCTAATATGAGCCAATAAATTAGTAAAACGCAACTGAGATAGACTGTGCACCACCATTTCTGTTGTTAATAATTCACCATTATGAAAGCGAACGCCAGGACGCAAATAAAAACGCCAATGCTTTGCCGTGATAGCTTGCCAATGGTGAGCAAGATCACCTTGTAGCTGTTCTTGTTCGTCTAGTTTAGTTAAACCACTATAGATATGCCGTGCAATATGCAGCTCTGATCGGCGCATGGGCTGTTCAGGGTTTAACATGGAAAGAGGACGATAATAAGGCAAGCGGATAACTTGAAGTCCTTCTTGGTGTTGAACACCAAGGTAGTCTTGAATGACTTGCGTTAACTTCGCGGCATCCTGATCGAATACGGCTAATGCCTGACCTATTTTCCCTTCTTGTAGATAGCGACGGGCGAGATTTTCACTGACGTCACCTCGGCTACGTTTAAAAATAAGCCGTGATAATTTGCCACGTCCCGGAGCCGGATGCCATTCAATCCATCCTTCTTCTTCAAGCTTATTTAATACAATACGAGCATTACGCCGCGTACAAAACAAAATGCCAGTGATATCGTCTAACTGTGTCTCACTATTTTGGCCATTAAAGTGGCTAAATAAAGTATCAAACTGAACACGTAATCTCGGGCTACTCATAAAGGGGGAAACTCAACTTATCTATTTTTCAGTTACAGTTTCCCCATTTATCTATTGGGATGCAACCATTAGCAGCAAATTTAGCGAATATCACAACCAAGATAATCTCCAATCGCTAGTAATTGTTGTTCATTGTCTAGTTTTATAGACCATTTGACTTCACCGCTATTGGCCAGGATTACGTTAGCGCCAGCGCCCAAAAGAGTGACGCTGTCACTTGAGGATTGTAACGTGATACTCCCCTGATTGACACGGCACATGATCTCATGAGCGGTAACAATGATTTTGCCACCCGAAAATTCTATCACCACTTGATTTTACTCCTATCACTTAGCGTGACGTTTTTGCTTAACCGCTAATGTCAAGCGACTAACACAAACTAAACGGCCTTGTGGATCTTTAATATCGATATGCCATACTTGTGTCGTTACGCCTAAATGGATGGGCTTAGCGCTACCAATCACCTGCCCTTGACGCATCGCACGTAGATGATTGGCATTAATATCTAAACCGACACAGTAGTGATCATCATCCACCGCAAAGTTTCCCGCAATCGAACCAAGTGTCTCAGCAAGTACCACCGATGCGCCACCATGTAACATGCCAAGCGGTTGATGAGTCAATGAACATACCGGCATAGTGGCTGAAATAGAATCGTCTGTTAGATCGGTATAAATAATATTGAGATGCTCCATCAAGGTATTTTTAGATGTTGCATTTAAGATCGCTAAGTTAATCGTTTTTTTCCAAATATTATTATTGTCCATAATCCACCTGATGAAATAAGCCTATACCCAAACGACTTGAAGTTGCAGGTAGGCGGCAAGTGAGCGAATCCCCATGAACATAGGCAAACTATGTGATTGGGGTGAACGAACGTAGCCAACACCGCTGCAGCTTCAAGTAGGAAAAGTATAACAATAGCTGTTAACCTAAATAAAAATTATCCATATACTACACC
>SLFB01000337.1 GCA_007124475.1 Vibrio sp.
ATCGAGAGTGACTTGCTGTTTTAGTGCTTCGGCTTCTCGTTGGCGATGGATCAAATGCGCGACTTGATCAATTCGAGTTAATAAGCCATCGGCAGTGGGGTCGCTATTAATGATGTTCACGTTTACCCCAGCCGTTCGTAATTGGCGAAGAGTACTCTCAGGCCCCATTTCTTGTGAGCCAATGAGTTGACTTGGATTAAGTGCTAAAAGGCCTTCAGCAGATAACTGACGATGATAACCGATTTGTGGTAAGTCAGCCGTTTGTGGATTGCTGCTGGTGACATCCACTGCAACGAGCTGATCTTGACCATTAAGCGCGAGGATCAGTTCGGTAACAGCGCTTCCCGCACTAATCACTCGCTGCTCTGTCCATCCATTGGTTGAAAATAAAACGAGAAATAGACTGGTTAGAAGCTGAAAATAATACATAGAGAATTTCATGGTGCTACTCATTAAATATCAGGGTTAATACCATCCTTGGCTTCGAAGATGTTGCCACATCTCAACCCAAATAGGATGAATACGGTTAGGATGACGATTGGAATTACAATGCGAGATGTTATTACTCAGCTTAGTTATTCCTTTCCACTAGCTGCCACTGGACGCGGTTTAGAGGCACGGTGATTTGGAACTTGCTATCTTGCTGCAACGCCGAATCAGTTGAGTTTATAACGTATCAGGTCTTTTCCCGCTTACCACTTAGTATTAGAAAGATAAGGTAACTCGATCACAAAATAATCTCGATTGATAATGGCTGCTTTAGGTCATTTTCATTAGCACTCGCACTGATTGGGTCTCCAAGCCAATTTTTGACTTTAGCTTTAGGAGTCCAATGACTGGCCATCTCTTTATCATTCTATGAATCGTTTACCTCACTTTAGTACATCATGTGGTTGAATTTCTCAGGAATTATCACCCATAATACAAACAATATCAATTATCAATTGCATTATCATTTGCCTGTTATTATTCTTAGCCCTGTTTGGGTTATACAATTGTTAATTATGGAATGAATGATGCAACCGTTATCACAAAAAGTAGCACAATTATTAAACGATGAGCCTACGTTGTTACCGGCTCAGATAGCAGAACGTTTTGCTGTCAGTGAATTTGACGTTGTGGCGTCATTTGATTCAGAAATGGTCACTTTAGTGGCTGGTGAGCATGCACAAACCATTTTGAATCAAATTGCTGATTGGGAGACCAATGTCACGACCATAGTGCACTCATTTGGCTCAATTTTTGAAATTAAGGCGCCACTTCCTAAAGGAAAAGAGGCTCGTGGTTATTACAATTTGCTTGGTCAGCCGGGGCAACTACACGGTCATTTAAAATTAGATCTAGTTAAACATATTGCTCTGGTGAGTAAGCCATTTATGGGCAGAGAAAGCCATTATTTCGGCTTTTTTACAGCACAAGGTGACTCAATTTTTAAAATATATCTGGGGCGTGACCAAAAACGTCAGTTACTGACTGAGCAAGTGACTCGTTTTAAGTCGATGCAAAAACAATTTAATAACTGATTAATAAGGGAACAAGTCAATGGATCAGCAAGTAAAACAACAAAGACTACAAGGTCGTTTAGCACCAGAAATTCAAGAGTTTCGTCAACAGCGTATGACGTTACAATTAGCCACTGTCGATACGCAAGGGAGACCGAATGTCAGTTACGCTCCATTTGTTCAAAATCAACAAGGTTTCTTTATTCTTATTTCACATATTGCTCGTCATGCTCGTAACCTGGCCGTTAACCCTCAAGTATCGATCATGCTGATTGAAGATGAATCGACAGCGAAACAGTTGTTTGCTCGTAAGCGATTAACATTTGATGCTCAAGCAAGCATGATTGAACGCCAATCTGCACTATGGCAGCAAGTCATTGAACAAATGCAGCAGCGATTTGGAGATATTATTGATAACCTCAGTCAGTTAGAAGACTTTTCGCTTTTTTGCTTAAAGCCAGAGCATGGGCTTTTTGTGAAAGGTTTTGGTCAAGCTTATCAAGTTTCAGGGGATGACTTAGTTGATTTTGTGCACCTTGAAGAGGGGCACCGTCAAATTACTAACGCTTAGTTAGCGGTTTTATTAAAGTTTAGCACTGAGCCATTATCCGTATAAGTAGGTTGAATATGGCCTACTTATACTCATGGACAGCAACTCACTTGCCGCCTACCGGCCACTTCAAGTTGTTTGGGTATAGTGGTAAATATCAATGGTGCGGTGACTTTGGTAATTGCTTTTTCACTATCTTTTTAACGCTTTTTTCTGGTGCCTTGGTTAATACGACCACCGGACGAACAATGAATAGATTGTTAGGATAGAGGACTTTATTTCCTTCTAAGGTTTCCAGTACAACATTAAAGAGTGTCATATCGACTAACTTGCCTTCAACGAAGTTACTGCCATCCATTACTTTGACCCAAGAGCCGATTCGAAAGTGGTTTTGAACAAACAGCACTAAGAATGAAGTGATATTACTAAGTAAAGACCAACTGGCAAATAACGCTACGCCGATCAAAGCGAACAGCGATGAACCAATCACCAACAGCCCACGTAATTCGATCCCCCAGATCATCATGACACCCAACATAATCATGATAAAAAGAGACGTTTTGAGTAGCCATCTTACTCGTTGTAATCGATCGCTGTCTTCTCGGGAGCCAACCGTTTTATCCAATAGTCGTAAACTAATAAAAACCAACTTGGGATAAAACAATAAAATTAACAGCGACAGTACCCATTGGTAGTTATCTTGGAGTAAAGAGATAAATTGCATAATAAGAGTTGTCTTTCCTTATTAATGAAGTTAAGCGCTATTGGCGGACAGGTTTTAATCGATTAAACGGCTGTGAACATAGCTGAAATTGGAAGAATTTCAATCGAATTCTTTTAACTTAACTGGTAATCCAGTGATACGGCATAAAATTAAATAGAACTCAAAGTAATTTTGCTGTTGTTTTTATCATGTTGATGGTTTATTCACTTAAAATTGTTATGATTAAATTCATATTATAAAAAACTAGGTAAGTTTTCTCTATTGTGAATGGTTTGAGCTGCAATGTTTGATTGTACTATTGGTGTATCTTTGGAAGATGGATGCCCCTAACCACAACAGAGCGAAGCTTGACAGACGAAATTAAGGAGCTGTTTAAGTGCGATTAATCTATCGAATTATCAGTGTCATGCTCATGTTAATGATAGGTTCTGTGGCATGGGCACAAGAAGATCGTGAGCCCCCGTATTCAGAATCCCCACTTTTGGATAGACCATTGGTTGAACGTTACATTCTCGATGAACTCAGAGCGTTGCGGCAGGATCAACAAGATCTTGAACGTCGCTTAACCATTCAGATCACGGATCGAGAATTAGCCGTGGCTGATCGCTCATTGAGCTATTCGAACGTGACGGTGACTTATTTCTTTTATGTGATAGCAGGTGTTGCTTCGTTAGTTGCCTTGATTGGCTGGCAGTCATTGCGTGAAGTGAAACACAATACTCGAGAAATGGCAGATAAAAGCATTAATAAAATTGCTAAAGAATACGAACGTAAGTTTGTTGCTTTAGAACAAGATTTAAAACGAAAAAGTCGGATCATTACGGAAAATAATCGCGAGATTGAGGTGATTAATGAGATCCATAATTTATGGCTGAGGTCGCAAAGTGTGCAGACCGCGGAGCAGAGAATTGAAGTTTACGATGAAATTCTCAAAATTCGTCCTGGTGATCTCGAAGCATTGACTTACAAAGC
>SLFB01000081.1 GCA_007124475.1 Vibrio sp.
CCAAGCATCGCAGTCATCCACATCCAAAAAATCGCCCCTGGCCCCCCTAGCGTCAAAGCTACTGCGACACCAGCCATATTCCCTGTACCAACACGAGCCGCTAAGCTAGTACAAAGCGCTTGAAAAGAAGAGATGCCTGATTTATCAGATTTACGGCTGTTTTTTAATACCGAGAACATATGGCCAAAATGGCGAAATTGAATAAAACCTAAACGAATCGTGAAGTAAAACCCTACCCCCACCAGTAGGTATACCAGAATGGAGCCCCAAAGCAGGTCATTCATTAAATTAATTAAGTCTGTCACAAGAACCTCTCTTAGAATGATTGGTTGATTGGCTAATTCGCCGTAACGCAAGGTTCAGTCATGCCATAAATCACAGATTTTTTGCTGGCACTGGCCTAGGTTGTTCAACTCTTTTTTAGGTCGTTAAAATGATGCAGTAATTTTTTTGACCGGCGGATAATGCTACCTCAACCAGCAAAAATCAATATGCAGTTAAATTCATTTTAGAGAAACTTTTCACGATAAAATCACCAACCTTTAACAGAAAAACAAACATTAAACACCAAATATAAGGCCATTTAAGAAACAAAAAACCTACAAACTCGTTCAATAAAACAGCAATAAAGCACGCTTGCATATACAGCTTCTCATTGACTAAAAATCTCACTCGCCCCTGTATTAAGAGGTAAATAAGTCATAAAAATGTCAAAAAAGTCCCTAATTGAAGACAAAACCATCAGGCCTAAGTTGAAATTGGTCAATTAAACGTTTAATTAACAATTAAACCTATCGATTTAAATGTTATTAAACTCATCAACTGTCTATTTTTCGCCCAAAAAAAATCGTCCAAAGTGTGAAAAAAACCAAAAAAAATCTTATTGCATGACGTTAATGTCATAAATGCGAAATAAATCATAACTAACCTAGAGTCAGATATGCTATATCCAAACAACTTGGAGTTGCGGCGAAACGGCAAGTGAATTGATCCCTGTGAGCATAACCAAACTATGTAATAGGAGTGAAATAAACGTAGCCAACACGACTAAGACTTCAAGTAAGAAGGGATATCGAATTAACCCGAACATTGCGAAAATCAATTTATGGGGTTAGTGAGATCGTTGCTAATGACAAGGAGGCTTGCTTATGGATGACTTGCACTTTGATCAACTTTTAGACATAGAAATATCCAAAACACGTACTAGTCGCAGTAAACCAACCAAACGAATGTGGAGAGAAATTGAAGCTATACGGGATAAAAAACGTTTAGAAAAAGAGCTCCTTGATATGGATATCTGCTTAGAACCAGAAAATATAAGACTTTGAATTTAATAAAAGAGCATGCGTTACACGGATGCTCTTTTATATTTATTGTTCTACTTAACCTTGCCATTAAATACACTCAGATTCACTTCTTCTGACTCGGCGAGCTAACTGGACATATTGCTCAGCGATTGTGTCACCAAACACAGGGTCAACATCTTGCTTATTCCATACCGTTTCTACGTACTGCCAGTCTGAGACAGTAAACCTACGTTCAATAGCTGGAAAAATATCACGCTCTTCCATTTCCAAGTGCTGTTGATGGCAATCTATAAACTCTTTCAACTTATCAGCAAACAGATCTTGAGGTATCACCGCATCTTGTAAAATCATATCTATCAACAATGCAAAACTCTGGGTTTGTTGATCTAACTGATGATGCTCTTGGGTGAGATCTAGAGAAATTGGATCAGCAGAGTAATGCTGCTGATAATAGCCATAGAGTACATCTTCTTTGGGATGATGTATCGCCTGTGCATGTTGACCTAGATACTCAATAACTTCCTTAATCAAAGAGTAATTGATCGGTTGTTCTTGCTGCAACAACTGTAATTTTTCGCGCAATATATCAAGCAAGCGAACCATATACCCATGTTCACGACGGATCCTTTCTAACATCATAGTGAGGTCTCCCTGACGGCTAGAACAATACCATTCAGAAAATGCTATTGTTCACTCATTTGACCTATAATTATAGTTCAAAAAACAACCAAACGAGAAAACTTCCCCCATTTATCATGCTAATTTAGGTTGCCAAACGATAGGCGACTTACCTTGTTGCTCAAGTAGCTGGTTTACCATAGAAAAATGTTTACAGCCAAAAAAACCACGATGGGCTGAAAGCGGTGAAGGATGAGGAGCTTCCAACACATGATGCCGTTGACGATCTATCATCTGGCCTTTTTTTTGAGCGTGAGCTCCCCACAATAAAAAGATAATCCCTTGCCCATGTTGATTCAAAGCTTCAATTACTCGATCAGTGAACATTTCCCAGCCAGACTTAGCATGAGAATGCGCCTTGCCCTGCTCAACGGTTAACACTGTATTCAAAAGCAAAACACCTTGGTCAGCCCAGCTTTTTAAGTAGCCATGATCAGGAATAGTAAAATCGGGGATGTCTTGCGCCAGCTCTTTATAAATATTGACCAGTGAAGGCGGTGTTTTCACCTGTGGTAGCACCGAAAAACATAGCCCATGAGCTTGGTTCGGACCATGGTAGGGATCTTGACCAAGTATAACCACTTTCACATCACCAAATTCTGTAAAACGAAAAGCGTTGAAAACTTCAGTCGAGGGAGGATAAATCACTTTTCCTGACTGCCTTTCTTGCTCAACAAAATCCAATGTCGTTTGAAAATAATCCTGTTGTTTTTCATGACTAATAACATCATGCCAAGTCAATGTTTGCATCATCACTTAGTCCTGCAATAAAAATGGTGCCACTATTGTACCCTCAACTCACTTGCAGTTTCAGAGAACTAGCCAATTACTGCTCTCATTTTATACGTGACAACGCTTGTTATTAAGCGACAACTTACTTTCAGTTTCTTGATGTTAAGCCACTGATGCTTAGTGAAAGCGACCGATTACCACTGCGAAAATGTAGTAAAATTACAACATAATGCCAGTTTAACTATTTTTTAAAGTTTAAAATAAAGATCAGATTAAGATTTATCCATCAATATGTTGATTCAAATCAAAAATAACCAGAGCAAAAAATTAAACAATAACAACATAGCTTGACCTATATCAATATTATTTATGTGGTTATAGGTTATATAATAGCCAGCTCAACGCATATTTGAAAATTAACACCAACTAAGCCACATTCAGTGGCCAAGGAGAGAGTAATGATCCAAGGTATTCAAATCACTAAAGCAGCTAACGACGATCTGCTTAACTCTATCTGGCTAATTGATAGCCAAACCAACCAAGCTCGTTGTGTTGCTGCCGTAAATGGCTATGAAGCCGATCAAGTGGTTGCACTGAGCGAATTTGGTGAATATGAAAGCCGTGAAGTAGCGATTGAAACCACTCCTCGCATTGAAGGCGGTCAACATTTAAACGTTAACGTACTTAAGCGTGAAACCTTAGAAGATGCGGTTGCTAACCCAGAGAAATACCCACAATTAACCATTCGTGTCTCTGGTTATGCGGTGCGTTTTAACTCTCTGACCACTGAGCAACAACGCGATGTGATTGCACGTACTTTTACTGAATCACTATAATCGTGAGTTGAATGGTTATCTTGATATGATATACCCAAACAACTTGGAGTTGCAGGTAGGCGGCAAGTGAGTGACAAATTTGTCTGGAATAAATTTGAACAGCCGTAGGCTGGCCTTTGGTGAGAGCCACGGATGGCTCTCATAATCCCCATGAGCATAGATAGACTATGTGATTGGGGCGAACGAACGTA
>SLFB01000084.1 GCA_007124475.1 Vibrio sp.
AAACAACTTGGAGTTGCAGGTAGGCGGCAAGTGAGTAAGTCCCCATGAGCATAGATAGACTATGTGATTGGGGCGAACGAACGTAGCCAACACCCCTGCAGCTTCAAGTCGGAAGGGTATAAACGCCTATGACTAGGCGTTTATACTGAGCGCTCTCACAGGATAGGGGTTTGTGTCTGTACCGCTTGGTTTTGCCCACGATGACGTAGTAAATGATCCATCAAAACAATCGCTAACATTGCTTCGGCAATCGGTACCGCGCGAATGCCCACACAAGGATCATGTCGCCCTTTGGTGATAAGCTCTGTAGGCTCCCCTTGACAGGTAATGGTTTGCCCTGGAACCGTAATACTCGATGTCGGCTTTAAGGCGATATTAGCGACAATATCTTGACCTGAAGAGATTCCACCTAAGATGCCGCCGGCATGATTACTGGCAAAACCTTCTGGCGTGAGCAAATCTCTATGCTCGCTGCCTTTTTGATTAACGACATCAAAGCCGTCGCCAATCTCTACCCCTTTAACCGCATTAATGCTCATCAGTGCATGGGCAATATCAGCATCGAGTCGATCAAATACTGGTTCACCTAACCCTACTGGTACTTTGGTCGCCACAACTTGAATTTTGGCACCAATCGAATCACCTTGCTTTTTTAAATCACGGATCAGTTGATCAAACTTATCGACCTTGTCAGCATCAGGGCAAAAGAACGCATTGTTTTCAATTTCATTCCAATCCACTTTTTCAATAGCAATATCGCCCATTTGGGCAAGATAAGCACGGATCTCAATACCAAATTCTTGTTGTAGGTATTTTTTCGCAATACCGCCAGCTGCCACACGCATCGCCGTCTCACGAGCCGATGAACGGCCACCACCACGATAATCACGGACACCGTACTTTTGATGATAGGTGTAATCCGCGTGTCCGGGACGAAACTTATCTTTGATATCTGAATAATCAGTCGAACGCTGATCGGTATTTTCAATCAATAAACCGATCGAGGTACCCGTCGTTTTACCTTCAAAAATACCAGAAAGAATTTTTACTTCATCCGCTTCACGGCGCTGAGTGGTATAGCGTGATGTACCCGGTCGACGACGATCCAAATCCACTTGTAAATCAGCCGCACTGATTTCTAGACCAGGAGGGCAACCATCAATAATACACCCTAATGCGACGCCATGACTTTCACCAAAAGTCGTCACGCGAAAATGTTGTCCAATACTGTTTCCTGCCATGTGTTCCTCAAACTTCACATCAATGAGTAAATTACGATTTACTCATTAGCATCCTTCATTCACACCTATCCCCTTGAAATTTAAAACTGCAGCGCTGTTGGCGACCGACAACTCCAAATAATTTGGGAACATCTCATTGAGAAAGGAGCTTTCGTTAATCATGAAATCATACTCGCTTGATTAGCTAATGATGTAAAGTCCAGACTTCAGTTTCTCTAAAAATGCTCAATCACTCAGAGGAAGCAAAAAGTTAATACGCATAGAATACCCATAAAAAACGCCAGCTTTATCAGCTGGCGACTTATCATAACACATTGATATAATGTAGGTTTAGTCAAGATAAAGAGAAAACTCAGCCGCACAATCGAGTAGCTGTTGCTTGGTTAACAAAAAGACCCCATGACCTCCGTTCTCAAACTCTAGCCAAGTAAACGGGATGTCTGGGTACTGCTCCATCAAATGGACCATAGAATTACCGACTTCACAGACCAAAATACCATTATCGGTTAAGTAATTCGGCGCATTAGCCAAAATGCGGCGTGCCAATTTTAGACCATCGCTACCCGCCGCTAATCCCAATTCAGGCTCAAATTTAAACTCTTCAGGTAAGCTATTCATGTCTTCTTGATCGACATAAGGAGGATTGGTGACAATAATATCATATTGCTCTTGGGGTAAATCACGGAATAAATCTGAGCGTAGCGGAAACACTTGCTGCTCCAAACCATGATCTTGAATATTTTGCTCAGCCACTTGCAAGGCATCAGCAGAAATATCAATCGCATCCACTTCAGCATCCGGGAAAGCATAAGCACAAGCAATCGCAATACAACCACTGCCAGTGCATAAATCCATAATCCGAGTCGGTTCATCAAGTAACCAAGGCGCAAACTGAGCTTGGATCAACTCACCAATTGGCGAGCGAGGCACTAACACTCGCTCATCAACAAAAAATTCTAACCCACAAAACCAAGCTTTATTCGTTAAGTAGGCCACTGGCGTCCGCTCATTAATACGCTTAATCACTCGCTCAACAATACGTAATCGTTCACTTCCAGTGAGACGAGAATTGAGTACATGAGGAGGAACATCAATTGGCAGGTACAGGGTCGGTAAGATTAACTGAACGGCTTCATCCCATGCATTATCTGTCCCATGACCATAAAATAACTGTGCCGCATTAAAACGGCTCACTGTCCAACGGATCATATCCTGAAGGGTATGCAGCTCAGAAACCGCTTCATCTACAAAAATCTTATCCAAAATTGCCTCCAAAAAGCGCTACAATACTGCCAATAACCAAAAATAACTGATTATTTGACTATTATGAACAAGAAAAGCACCAAGATAGCCAATCATAATGACGATGATAGCAATGATTTATCTCTGTTTCACGAGGCAGTAAAAGGCGTAAAAAAGTTGTCTCAGGATACCATAATCCAAGCGCCAAACAGAAATTTCCAGCAAAAAGAAGTGAAACGCCAATCACGGGAAGCCAGTGATACGCATTTTTATTTTTCCGATGAATTTGTGCCCTTGCTGAGTGAAGAAGGGCCGACTCGCTACGCTCGCAGTGACGTGTCTAAGTATGAAGTCAAAAAACTACGTCGTGGCGTCTATACGCCAGATGTGTTTCTTGATATGCACGGCATGACTTCGCAAGAAGCTAAGCGGGAGCTGGGGGCAATGATTGCCTATTGTATAAAAAATAATGTTCACTGTGCTTGTGTACAACATGGCATTGGCAAACATATTCTCAAGCAAAAAGTACCATTATGGTTAGCGCAACATCCAGAGGTGTTAGCGTTTCACCAAGCCCCATTAGAATTTGGTGGCAATGGGGCACTCTTAATCTTGCTATCGATTCCAGAAAAGTAGCGCCTTAAAGTAACAAAGGCATAAGCCATCATTACACCATAGAGTCGCGATATTAATAACGCATATCTGGCGGGATAGGCAGCTCTTGGGTTTTCAGTACCGGGCGCTGGCCCCCTTTACGGCGATACTGCTTAACTTGGAACACATAAGCTAAGACCTGAGCTACCGCTAAAAACAAACCATCGGGGATTTCTTGCTCTAGCTCAGTGGTATGATAAAGGGCCCTAGCCAGTGGCGGCGCAGCTACCACCATAATGTCATGTTCGCGGGCAATTTCACGAATTTTTAGGGCCAGAAAGTCCCCCCCTTTAGCAACAACAACCGGTGCTTTATCCGTGCCTTGTTTGTAACGTAGTGCCACAGAAAAGTGTTCTGGGTTGGTCACAATAACATCCGCTTGTGGCACATCAGCCATCATCCGGCGCTGCGCGGCTTCACGCTGCAACATACGAATCCGACCCTTAACCTCGGGTTTTCCTTCAGTATCTTTATATTCGTCTTTAATTTCTTGCTTGGTCATTTTAAGCTTTTCAGCATGTTGGCGAATTTGAAAGGGGACATCAATCGCCACCACGACCAGCAAAGAGCAGCTAATTAATAAAACAAAATTCAACAAAATATC
>SLFB01000289.1 GCA_007124475.1 Vibrio sp.
ACCTAAGGTATGAGTGACATGAGTTTCTTCAAGCTGACATTTTGCAGCATCACTTAAGGTAAATAGCGAGTCGGCTTGCTCTAGTGTATCTAACGCTTGATTGAGAGCTTGAATTTGAGTCTCGTTTTGTGGTGCGTGTTCAAAACCTACTACGTCTGCACCAGGAGCGGTGACTTCGATGAGAAGATCAGTACCATCCTGGGCGATATTAAGCTCCACTTGACCGTGTACATGAGCACCGTGTTGACGATGTTCTTGGTGAGCGAATGCCGCGGTGGATAATAGAGCGGTTGCAGTTAAAGTGAGCAAAGGTTTGGTTAACATAATGTCTATTCCCTAGCAAAGATGAGAGGCTATCTCTCGGGGTGGATTTATATTCTTGCTACTTTCAGCAGCTGTGCTGGCTTGGTTCGTTTACCCTAATTACATAACCTATTGATGGAATTAGAGATGCCTACCTGCTGATTCTGGCAATGCGTATTAACGTGACTGACGGTTCGGCGAAGAGCGTGCCACATAGGCAAAGTCATTGATTAGCGATCACAAAGGATCTCTTGATAATGTAAACTAATTATCGGTTGACCTAATGGGCACTGACAGCTGAATGAGTTCAACCCTTTGTTGCATATGAGCGAAAAGCTGACAATGGTGCTCATGATTGCATGACTCGATACCAGAAACGACAGTAAAAATGTTATAGTATAACATTTTTACTGTCTGGCAAGTATTAAGGTTAGTTTGCTAATAGTTGTTTGATCAATGCTAATACGGTTTGAATCTGATCATCATTTAGCGCCCCTTCAGCCAC
This sequence comes from Vibrio sp., assembly GCA_007124475.1. Lineage (GTDB taxonomy): Bacteria > Pseudomonadota > Gammaproteobacteria > Enterobacterales > Vibrionaceae > Vibrio. The sequence goes on from SLFB01000289.1 coordinate 809, forward strand.
AAACTGTACTGTCCCTTGTTGGTCTAATACGATAATTGCTGATGAACGACGTTGTAATTGCCAGCTATCACTCACTACACCGGCTTGATCTAAGACAATCGATGACCAAGGGAAATCAACTTTACTGCTCTGTGCCGAAGAGCGAACAAACGAACCTGTACCCCATACGGCATCACTGTGATTAATGATGGTCGTTGTTTGATAGGCGTCACGAGGAAATTCTGCGGCGGTGAGAGCGGCCATGAGAGGGGCATTCATTTCTTTGGCTGCGCTTCGTCCGGCAATGGCTTGAATAACTCGAACTTTACCGGGCAATTGGGCGCTGTTCCAGGCCACAAAATCGGTACTATCGCCCTTTAGGACGATTTCGCCGTATTGGGCGACATCCACTGGGGGGAGAGGTTGATTTAGTGATAAGTTGTGTGCAAAGGCGAATAAACTATGACTGGCAAGCAGTAGCGTAAGGGATATTTTTTTTATCATGGTAAGTCCATTTTAGTGAATAATTGATTTAGGTTGATGGTGTATCGATATTCAAAAACTGCATTATGCTCTTGAAACTGATAATTACTATTATTGACATATGGACTGAAATTATAGAGTAAAAACGCATGATTGCCTTTTTTGAGCTCTAAATAAACGCCAACAGCCTCGCCAAACTCACTAAATTTAATATTTTTTATGGTACCAAATTCGGGGTCTAACGATTGAGTGACTTGATAATTGCCACTTAAATTAAGATAGCCCAACCCCATACCTACGCCAGCTTTGATTTGCCACTTGTCTGGTTGATGCCGATTAAAATGGTAAAAGAACAATGGCATAGCATAGAGAGCGTAACCAGAGATCTTAGTATCAAGGTTTGTTAATTGACTGCTTTTATTGGTTTTTTGTCGATCGACTTTGACGAGATTGCCATCAAGTTGAAATTGTGCACCAAATGAGCTTTGTTCTGAAAAATAGTAAGCCTTCGAAAGTAGAGAGACGGTCGGCGAAATCGCTAACTTGTTGCCCATTTGAGCAATATCTTGCTCAGACTCATTACGGATATCAATATTATTCGTGGTTAACTGTATGCCTAGATTCAGTTCCATAGCAGAAGCTGAAATGTTGAAAAACAAGGCAATGACTGGGGTTAGTTTCAAATAATTGATCGTACTGGAACTAAGCTTCATGATGTAACTTGCCATGGCAGGCTCGCTTTATAATTATTAAAGCGAGCATAAATTATTGAAAAACACTCATGCTACAAAAAGCATACTCCAGTACCACCTAGGCCACAGTATCCCTGTGGGTTTTTGGCTAAATACTGCTGATGTGACGTTTCCGCAAAATAGTAAGCTTGAGCTGGTGCGATGTCGGTCGTGATCAGCGCTTTATGATGTTGACTGAGCAATGCTTGATATTCTGCTCGGCTGTGCTCAGCGACACTTTGCTGTTCATCGCTGTAAGTGTAGATCACTGAACGGTATTGTGTACCTAAATCATTACCTTGGCGCATACCTTGTGTTGGGTCATGACGTTCCCAAAACACTTTTAGCAGCTCAGTGAGTGGTAAAACTTGTGGATCGTAGATCACTCGCACCACTTCAGCGTGCCCAGTTTGTCCGCTACAGACTTCTTGATAGGTTGGGTTGGGGGTATATCCTCCGGCGTAGCCGACTGAGGTACTAACCACGCCTTCCAGTTGCCAAAATAGCCGTTCAGCCCCCCAAAAGCAGCCCATACCGAGTAAGATTTGTTCTTGGCCAGCGCTGGGCTCGATGGTTAACGGCGTGTTATGGATAAAATGTTGATCTACAAATTCGATGGCTGTCGGTCTGCCTGGTAGGGCTTGGTCGACAGAAATGAGAGCAGCGTTGTTGAGCATAGACATTCCTTATAGTTGTCTTATTGACCGAGATTGCTTTACTGGCTGAGATGATTCTATCGAGATATTAGTATGCAATCGGTTAGTGGTTGAGAGATTATCCTACAGACTTATTATCCTATAGTCGGTATGATTTAAAGTCTATCAACCTGAATTGCGATAAGGCGCTTTATCATTATTGAACATGAGATTACTCCCATTCTTGCTATTATTGATGAGTTTGTTTTTTTCTTACTCGGCACTCGCTAAGGTCAATGTGACCATTCGCGGTTTGAGTGGTGAGCTAAAAGCTAACGTTGATGCGTATCTGTCTTCAATATCAACCAGCGATTATTCAACGCAATTACGTTTTCAATCTCGTCTCGAGCAAAGAATGACCTCGGCACTAAATGCGCTGGGCTATTATCATCCCACCTTTGTTTTTGATGTTACAGAGCCTGATAAGGCAATGACTGTGCATGTCGATCCCGGAGAAGTGGTACGTCTCGCTTCAGTAGATATTGTTATCAATGGTGAAGCTCAACAGGATGCTGATTTTATTCGTTTAATTGAAAGCAGTGACTTAAAGGTTGGCGCTACACTGAATCATAGTCAATACGATAGCCTTAAATCATCGTTACGTAATTTGGCGCTACAGAAAGGCTATTTTGATGCGGATTTTCAACTGAATCGTCTGGAAGTGGTGCCTGAACGCTATCAGGCTCATGTTCGGATCCATTTTGATAGTGGTATTCGTTACCACTTTGGTGCCACGACGATTTCAGGTAGTCAAATTGAAGAGGTTCGAGTTCGATCACTACAGCCTTTTCAACAAGGTGAACCTTATTTAGTGTCTCAAGTTGGTCAATTTAATCTCAACCTTGCCAATACAGATTGGTTTTCATCGGTATTTGTTAAACCTGATTTGGAACAATTAGATCCAGATCAGCGTCAATTGCCTATGGTCGTCGCACTGGCCCCTAAAGCTCGTGATCAATTTGAAACGGGTATTGGTTATTCAACGGACGTCGGGGTGCGTGGTTCGTTAAAATGGAAAAAACCTTGGCTGAATGATAAA
>SLFB01000140.1 GCA_007124475.1 Vibrio sp.
ACACCCGCAATCTCTCGGTGAATGTTCGCCTCTACAGGTTTCATTTTAGGGAGCTTGATTGCACCATCTAGCACCTTTACACCTACACAGTGGTAGCTCGACTGCTTGCCGTGTCTACGTTTGAACTGTGGGTATTTGGCTTTCAGCTTCGGGTTGAAGAAGTTATCGAAGGCTTGGTGAAGGTTGATCACGGATTGCTGTAAAGCGATGGAATCATATTGCTTCAACCAGTGGTATTTGCGGGATTGCTTGGCAACGGCAAGCAGTGGTTTTATATCCTTTTTGGGATTCAGTGTGACACCATGTTTGCGGTACATATGAGACTTTAAATGCAGAGCTTTGTTATACGAAAAACGCACAGCGCCAAACTGAGCTATTAAAAACTCAGCCTGATCTTGTGTTGGGTAAATTCGTACTTTTGTCGCTCTTAACACTTAAATTATCACCCTGTGTGAATATACAGTATTATACTCATCAAGTAACAACTGTCTATTTTAAAGTGCTATCGCACTTTCGCCTTATATCCCCGCCTTCGGATCGGGCGAGGGTTTACGGCGAGATTGCTAAATACTTACTTACTGCAAGATCAGCATAAAATAGTGAGAGATAAAACCCAGCAGGACACAAGCTTACCTCCTGTGGTGCAACGTTTAAGCTTGGATGTACTACTGCATAATATCAATACCTTACCTCCAGAATGCCATTTGTTAGATCACCAGCAATTTACCGTCTATTGTGCCAGCTCAGAGCAAATTCCAGCACTGTTACATGAAATTGGTCGTGTGAGAGAATTGAATTTTCGTCAAGTTGGAGAAGGAACCGGGTTAGCGCTCGATATTGATCCCTTTGATCGTGATTATTTACATCTTTTTATTTGGGATCGAGAAAAACAAGTCTTGGTCGGAGCTTACCGACTCGGGTTAGTCGATAAATTAGTCGCGAGAAACGGCATTCGAAGCTTATACACCAGCACCTTATTTCACTACGAGCAGCAATTTATTGATAGCATGGGACAATCAATCGAACTGGGTCGCTCGGTTATCGACAGCGCCTATCAGAAGAATGTTGCTCCGCTTCTGCTATTATGGAAAGGTATTGCGACGTATATTGACCGTAACCCCGAGTATACTCATCTTTTCGGACCGGTAAGTATCAGTAGTGATTACAGTGCCAAGGCTCGACAACTATTAGCCGATACCATGACGCTACACTATTATGATCAAAACCAAGCGAGCTTAGTGAAAGCCTGTCATCCATTAACCCCAAATCATCAGTTGTGGAATGCTAACTTACTATCAGCCCTAGCCGATCTGCAACTGCTGTCGCGTATGATCGCCCGTATTGATAATGGCAAAGGCATTCCTGTTTTATTACGCCAATATTTAGGATTAAATGGCCGCTTAGTTTGCTTTAATGTTGATCCTGATTTTAATGACTGTTTAGATGGATTAATTGTAGTCGACCTGCGCCAAGTACCAATGCGTAGTCTAGCTCGCTATATGGGAGCGACAGCGGCGCAGCGCTATTTGGCCTTACATAATCATGAGTAAGCGTCAGGCACGCTATTTAGCGTGCCTGACGTTCGATTAGCCAAATAATATCGGTTACTTAAGCTGATGACGTGGCCGATGTGGGTGTATCAGTGTGCAAATCATCATCATGTTCTTCCATTCTCCACGGTAAGCTACCCGGTGAAATATGTAAGAAGTGTAGATATTTCTCAAATTGGTCCAAAATATCATTGATGATATCGCGCTCTTCATAACCATACACATCATAGGCTTGCCCACCTCTGCGTAGGAAGACTTCCGCCCGATAGTAGTAGTCATCATCGGTTTGCTTTTCTTGCTCTGAGGCAAACTCAGGCATCTCATAAGCTCGTAAGCGAATTTCATAGATAAACTCAACCTCATCGGCTTTTTCAACATCAATGATGCAGCGAGTATTGAGATCATCAAAAGTGACTTTAGCTTGCCAACCTTTATTTTCCAGCTCCTGTTTTACCGTATTCATTGCAGCAAGTCCTGTCTGCTCGATAAAAGCTTGTACGTTATTTTTAGGTGGAAAATCAATAAGATGTGACAGGCGTTTTTTCCAGTTAGTTTTACCCTGTAAATGGACAGGCAACTTCATATCCTGTTGAAGACTGGTATCATGCAAGCCTTCAATCACCAGCGCTCGCCACATACCAATAGCACCTATCAGCATAATGATGGCAAAAGGTAATGCACTGACAATGGATGCGGTTTGCAACGCACTTAGCCCACCAGCTAAAAGAAGTACCGATGCCACCAGGCCTTGAGTCACTACCCAAAATGTACGTTGCCATACTGGTGTATGCATTGCGCCACCAGAAGCTAATGAATCAATCACTAATGAACCTGAATCTGATGAAGTAACAAAGAACGTAATGATCAAAAGGACAGTGATAAAAGATACGATTGCAGAGAAAGGCAACAGCTCAAACAGCTGAAATAAGGCAACGGCGTGATCGGCCTGTACATCAGTAATTAATGAGGTATATCCCTCGACCATTATGAGATGCAGTGCGGTATCACCAAAAATTGAAAACCACAAAAACGTAAAAATAGAAGGAACTAACATCACACCAACAACGAACTGGCGTATGGTTCGACCACGGCTAATTTTCGCAATAAACAAACCCACAAACGGTGCCCAAGCAATGGTCCAACCAAAAATAAATAGTGTCCAATTGCCTATCCAATCACTTGATTCATAAGCTTGCAAACTGAAAGTACGCTCGACAATATTGCTTAAATAGCTGCCCGTATTCTCTAAAAACGTCTCTAAAATAAAGATACTAGGGCCAACGATAAAAACAAACAGCATCAAACTTATCGCCAATAGCATATTGATAATAGAGAGACGTTTCACTCCCTTATCCATGCCTGCTAATACCGAAAATAACGCTAAGCAAGTGATGACGGCAATAGCAATAATTTGGAACGTCGTTCCGACTTCAATTGTTGGCCATAAATAATTTACACCAGCATTAATTTGCGCGACCGAAAGACCCAAAGTGGTTGCAATACCAAATAAAGTACCAAGGATTGCAAATACATCGACCACATGCCCTGCTGGTCCATGAATACGTTCACCAATTAATGGGTATAATGTGGAGCGCATCGAGAGTGGTAAACCATGGCGAAAAGCAAAATAAGCTAAGCAAAGTCCCACTAAGCCATAAATGGCCCAGATATGAAATCCCCAGTGAAAATAAGCTATTTGCATCGCTTGCTTAGCTGCCGCTATGCTCTCCCCACTTCCCGTTGGAGGTGAAGCGTAATGCAGTACCGGTTCGGCTACCCCAAAGAAAAGTAAAGCAATACCATATCCCGCAGAGAACAGCATCGCAAACCAAGCTGGAAAACTATATTCCGGTTCTGCGTGGTCTGGACCTAATTTAATATTTCCCCAACGGGTAAAAGCTAAAGATACAATAAAGATCAAAAACAAAGCGACTGCTAACATATAAAACCAACCAAAGGTTTCGGTAATATACGCCAATGTGCTAGAGAATACTTCGCCAGCTAAAGACGGATTTGAAATTGTACCAATGACCATTAGTGCAATAACAATGACCGCTGGAATAATCACGGGAATATGCACCGTGGAGTTAGATTTCTCTAACTTATCAATCATAAAGCCTCCTGCCTTATTATTCTTAATATAAAACAGTCTATAATCATATAGCATCAAAAT